>CAYXAZ010000013.1:33798-48384 GCA_964463085.1 uncultured Flavobacteriaceae bacterium
ATTAGTGTATTAGTGTATTAGTGTATTAGTGTATTAGTGTATTAGTGTATTAGTGTATTAGTGTATTAGTGGCAAAAAACACAAATTAATTCAAATGAAAATATTCGTTCACTTGAAAATTTCTATCATCAAATATTTAATTTATTTTTCTACTACTATTGACATTCCTAACAATTCTTCAATAAAATCTCTATCATTAGATAATCTTGGCACTTTGTGTTGACCTCCTAATTTTCCTTTTTGTTTTAACCAATTATAGAACAACCCCTTCTCTGCTTGACGTACTTTTGGCATTGTTAAGGTCATATCTTGATAACGTTTCGCTTCATAATCAGAATTAATTGATTTTAGTGCATTGTCTAATAATTCAGTAAAATAATCGATACTTTTAGGCGGTTTTTTAAATTCAATAATCCATTCATGAGCGCCTTGAGAATTACCATCCATAAAAATAGGTGCCACCGTATAATCAGTAATTTCTGCTTTGGTTTTTTTACAAACTTTCTTTAATGCGTCTTCTGCATTTTCTATAATGAGTTCTTCACCAAAAGCATTGATAAAGTGTTTGGTGCGACCCGTTATTCTAATCCGATAAGGATCTAATGAAACAAACTTTACAGTATCACCTATCAAATATCTCCATAAACCTGAATTGGTAGTAATTACAATTGCATAATTTTTATACAATTCAACCTCTTGTAATGGAATTGCAAGGGATTTTTCCTCTTTATATTGATCCATTGGAATAAACTCATAAAAAATTCCGTAATCTAACATCAAAAGCAGGTCTAAAGAACCATTGACATCTTGTAGTGCAAAAAACCCTTCAGAAGCATTATAAGTTTCATAATATAGAAATTCTTTTTTTGGTATCAATTTTTTAAACTGTTCGCGGTAAGGATTAAAATTTACGCCTCCATGAAAATACACTTCTAAATTTGGCCACACCTCTAAAATATTATCCTTTCCCGTTTTTTCTAACACTCTATTTAACAATACCAACATCCAAGAAGGCACACCAACCAAGCTTGTCATATTTTCATTAATGGTCTCGTTGACAATAGCTTCCATCTTCGTCTCCCACTCACCCATCAAAGCAGTTTCGTATTTTGGCGCACTACTAAAATCTGCCCAAAAAGGCATATTTTCAATAATTATGGCAGACAGATCTCCAAAATAAGAGTTATTATCTTCATAAATAGCACTACTTCCACCTAAACGCAGTCCTTTTCCATTGAACAATCCGGCATCTTCATTATTATGAAGATACAAGCCTAACATATCTTTTCCGGCTTTTAAATGGCAGTCTTCTAAGGCTTCGTCACTAACAGGAATAAATTTACTTTTCGCATTGGTTGTTCCACTAGATTTTGCGAACCATTGAATATCTGAAGGCCAAAATAGATTTTGCTCTCCTCTTCTGGTACGCTCAATTAATGGCTCAATCGTTTCATATTTTTGAATAGGAACACGCTTTGCAAACGTTTTATAATTATAAATAGTTTTAAAATCAAACTGCTTACCTAACACTGTATTTCGAGCAGTATCTAATAAACCCACCAATAATTCTTGTTGTACATCAATAGGGTACTTTAGAAAAAGTTCCATTTGATGTTTCCGTTTTTTTAAAAACCAAGAAACAACAGTATTAAAAAGAGGTATCATTTCACTATCTTTGGTCAATAAAAATACAAAATATTTTAATATTTTATCTTATGGCTAAAGTTGGTATTATTATGGGCAGTAATTCAGATATGCCTGTCATGCAGGAAGCAGTTAGTATTTTACATGATTTCAACATAGAAACCGAAATTGATATCGTTTCTGCACATCGCACTCCCGATAAATTGGTCGATTACGCTAAAAATGCGCACTTACGTGGGATAACTGTAATTATTGCCGGTGCCGGAGGTGCTGCACATTTACCGGGAATGGTTGCTTCTATGAGTCCACTACCCGTAATTGGCGTACCGGTTAAGTCAAGGAATTCTATTGACGGTTGGGATTCTGTATTATCAATTTTACAAATGCCCGGAGGTGTACCTGTAGCTACTGTTGCTCTTGACGGAGCAAAAAATGCCGGAATTTTAGCTGCTCAAATTATAGGAAGTGCTGATAAAACTGTTCAGAATACTATTGTCAAGTACAAAGAAGAGTTAAAGGATAAAGTGAATAGGGCTGCTGAAGATTTGAAAAAATAAATTTTTGAGCTTGAAGTTGGAAGACGGGAGACCGAAGTACACATCTTCAGTCTTCGGTCTTCGGTCTTCTGACATATTTAAACCAGATATTACATAAATGAACAACCCTTTACTCCAAAAATTCAATACCAAACACACTACCGCTCCGTTTTCGCAAATAAAAAACGAGCATTTTAAACCGGCATTTAAAGAAGCAATTAAAAAAGCGAAAGCTGAAATTGGTGCTTTTACAAATAATACCAGTGTGCCTACTTTTGAAAATACGATTGAAACGTTGGAGTTTTCCGGAAAAACTTTAAAAAGAATTTCGTCTGTATTTTTCAATCTGAATTCTGCAGAAACCAATGATGAAATTCAAAAAATAGCGCAAGAAGTTTCTCCTTGGCTTTCAGATTTTGCAAATGATATTCGTTTAAATGAAGAACTGTACAAACGTGTAAAAACAGTTTATGAAAATCGCAAAAATATAGACTTGACTGCCGAACAACAAATGTTGCTCAACAATCAATACAAAATGTTTGTCCGAAACGGAGCAAACTTAAATGATGACGATAAAGAAACATTAAGAGGTATAGATAAAAAGTTATCTAAACTCTCCTTACAATTTGGCGAAAATATATTGGCTGAAACCAATGCTTTTGAATTACACATCACTGATGAAAATCAACTTAAGGGTTTACCGGATGGTGCCAAAGAAGCTGCACAATTATTAGCCAAAGAAAAAGAGAAGCAAGGTTGGATATTTACCTTAGATTATCCGAGTTATATTCCCTTTATGACCTATATTGATGATAGAAGTTTACGTGAAAAACTAGCAAAAATATTTGGTGCAAGAGCATTTCAAAATAATGACAATGACAATCAACAAGTTGTGTTGGATATTGTAAAACTCCGACATCAACGTGCAAATTTATTAGACTATAAAACACATTCACATTTTGTATTGGAAGAGCGTATGGCTGAAACTCCTGAAAAAGTAATCTCATTTTCTAATGAACTCTTAGCCAAAGCCAAACCAGCAGCTGAAAGAGAATTTAAACAACTATCCTCTTTTGCACAAAAAGACGGAATTCAACAACTCCAAAAATGGGATGGTGCTTATTATTCTGAAAAATTAAAAAAAGAATTATTTGATCTTGATCAAGAGGCTTTAAAGCCTTATTTTAAATTAGAAAATGTAATTGAAGGCATTTTTACCATTGCCAATAAATTATTTTGTTTACAGTTTAAAGAAATTCATGATATTGATAAATATCACGAAGAAGTAAAAACTTATGAAGTAACGAATTCAAATGGTGATTTTATTGCTGTTTTTTATGCTGATTTCTTTCCACGAAAAGGCAAGCGAAACGGTGCATGGATGACTTCGTATAAAGATCAATGGAAAGTTGATGATAAGAATTCTCGTCCACATATTTCTATCGTTTGTAATTTTACAAAACCTACTGAAACCAAACCGTCATTATTGACATTTAATGAAGTAACTACATTGTTTCATGAATTTGGTCATGCCTTACATGGCATGTTAGCTAACACTACCTACCCTAGTCTTTCAGGCACAAATGTCTATTGGGATTTTGTAGAACTACCAAGTCAATTATTAGAAAATTGGTGTTACGAAAAAGAAGCATTAGACCTATTTGCCAAACATTATGAAACTGATGAACCAATTCCCATGGAAATGGTTCAAAAAATAAAAGATTCATCTAACTTTTTAGAAGGCATGCAAACATTACGTCAATTAAGTTTTGGCTTATTAGATATGTCTTGGCACGGTGGCGAGCACAGCCCGTCAAAGATTAAAGATGTGAAAGGTTTTGAATCTGAAGCTTTTGCGGATACACAACTCTATCCTGATGTTGTTGAGAATTGTATGAGTACAGCATTTTCTCATATTTTTCAAGGCGGATATTCTTCCGGATATTATTCATATAAATGGGCTGAAGTATTAGATGCAGATGCTTTTGAAGCTTTTAAAGAGACTGGAATTTTCAATATAGAAACTGCTAAAAGATTTGCTGAAAATGTACTTTCACAAGGCGGTACAGAAAAACCAATGATTTTATACAAACAGTTTCGTGGAAAAGAACCTAATAGTGATGCGTTGTTGAAAAGGGCAGGGTTGTTAAAATAGTTAGTTTCAATTCATGTTTGTGTTTGTGTTACTAAATTTAAATATCTAAAATTCTTATTAATATCTAAGCAAGTTCAATTTATTTATTATCTGTTAAATACTGTTTCACTACAAACAATAAAACATACTAACATTTCAAAAAATAAAATATTTCTTAAATGTTATGTTTTTTATTTAACATTTAAGAAAATTTTATCTATTTTTAATTGTTGAATTTTTTATAAATTAATTTAACTTACGTTATTATTTACTATTTTTGACTAAATTAATCTTAAAAAATGCTACAGCATTTACAGCCAATTTCAAAAAATCATTCTATTTCTAAAGTTGTGGCAACTATTTTTGTTCCACAAGAATTTTTAAAACCTAAAAGTGTTTTTGAGGAATTAAAATTAGATCGGTCTTTAGAAAGTTATCAGAAAAAAAATCTTATAAATACAAGAACTATTAATCTTACCATTGGCACACCAAAACCTACTGAAGGTATAAATAAAGAAACAATAAGAGGTTTTGTTTTTGAAGAATATAATAAAGAAGGAAGATTAAAAAATATTTTCAAGCTAGAAAACGAACATGAAAAAAGAGCTAAAATTTCTTTAGAAAATAGAATTTACGAAGATTGGGATGTGTTTTTTAAAAAATTTAAATCAGATTTAGATATTTTTCGAAAAAAATTAAACTTAAATTACTATATAGATGCTATTAGTTTAACTTATATTGATGAATTTATATGGTCTTCGTCTGAAGACATACCAGTCAATGAAATTTTTAATATAGATTCAGAATTATTAAATAAAAAGTTTTTAAACTCAAAAAATGGAACTATGATTTTGTTCTCTCAGAATCAAGAATTAAATATCAATTTTGAGGAAAGAACGGAAATTTCATTCAGTAATAGATTAAAAAGAATAGTTATTAATCATCAATATGCTAAAAGTGTTCCTAATTTAGAGCTGTACAGTAAATTGAATATAAAGGATTTATTTGATGAAGCTCATAATGCTAATAAAAGTACTCTAAAAGATTTACTAAGTAAAAATACACAAAATTTAATTTCATTAAAATAATTTTATGGGACTAATAACCGCTATACTTACTTCAAGTTTAGATTCTAATGTTGAAAAATATAACCTTGTAAATGAAAGTAATTATAAAAATCAACATCTAATAGAGAGTATTGTTTCTGATCCGAAAGATGGTTTCCTTTTGTATGAAAACACCTCTAGCCTAGAAGACAAAATTAAAAAAGAGATTGAATCTATTTCTAAATATCAAAACAACTGGGATGGTTTTGGCGCACCGCAAATTAGTGCAGAAGTTTTTAATAATTCTTTAAATATTATTGATTCTATTTCTCCAAACTCTCTAAATAACCTTAATCCTGAAAATATTTATCCTTCAAAATATGGGACTATAATTTTAGATTGGATTTTTGAAAATGATAATATTTTTTCTATTGAAATTGGTAAGAATTCTGTTGGGTACTTTTACGAAAAAGGCAACACAGATTCAAAGCAAGTTGAAAACCTCTCGATTGATGAAGTAAATTTTTACAATACAATTCCAAAAATAAATAGTGATCTGTCAGTTTTTATCTAAACTTTTCTCAAAACCTCAAATTGTATCCAGATTAATTGAGGATGAGGAAATTTTAGTACGATTTCTTTTTGAGAGAGATTTCAAAAAGAAAATTGTTAAAAAAGAAAGAATAATTGATGGTGGTGTATTTTTAGATACTAGAGGTGTGTCTATGCAAAGAGAAAAATACTCTAACGAAAATGAGTGCAAAAAAAGAGCATTAAATAACCCAAATAAATTTGTTGGATTTCTTATCTTTAGAAAGAAAACCTTTAATCAGGTTCATTCTGATCATAAAAAAGAAAGGGAAACATTTGAAGCTATCATCAAATCAACCCCTCTTGATATAAATAATAGAATAGTTCCAGAAAACATTCTAGTAAAAGTCAGGGATAAGGGAAACCCTGGACATGCTGATTTGATATATATAGAACCCGTCATTTTAAATGATGAAACTCCAAAAATAGCTATAAGAGTTTTTTCAAGAAAACTTTATAAAGAAAGTAAATTGATTTTATATACTGATAATAATTATGGCTTTGGTGAATACAAATTTAAAGATGTTATATAATTTTTTAGCTTAATTCTTATTTTTAAAAACGATAAACGAACCCAACATCCACTATTAAACAAAAAAAATTCCAATTAATAGACTCCTTTTAATTGGTTAATATAATACGTACTTCCTATTTTATTTATAGCGCACCCTTTGTTTAGAATAAATCAATCCTTAATGATAAGTCATTTTCAAAATTAGATTTTATTTAGATTTTCTGCTTTTCTCTTCTATCCACTTACTCAAATATTTTGTGCTTTGTAAAGAATGATGTTGTAACATAGCCCCCATAAAATTTTGAGTTCTGTGTGTTTTAATCTGATTTTGTAAATCTATAATTCGTTTTAAAAAAGGTTCGCTTAGTTTTTCCTTATCGTACAATTGATTGATAATTTTTATTCCTTTTTGTTGAGATTCTTCCCAAACAGATTTGTTTGAATATAGTTCAACAGCTTTATCGGCAAATTTTTCGGGAGCATCTTCAATAAAACCATTCCATCGTAAATCGGCATGCATTCCTTCTGCACCAATGGTTGAAGTAACACTTGGCGTTCCGTTTTGCATGGCTTCAGTTAATTTGCCTTTAATTCTCGCTCCAAAACGCAAAGGTGCTAAACAGACTTTCGCATTGCCAACCACTTCTTTAGCATTTGTTGCAAATCCTTTAATTAAAAATCCATCTTCCTCATTATGCAGCTCTATTATCTGTTGGGTAATATAAGCTCCATAAATATACAACTCAGCTTTAGGTAATTGTTTTCGAATCAAAGGCCAAATTGTTTTCTTTAAATATAAAATGGCATCAACATTCGGAGCATGTAAAAAATTACCTATGGTAATAAAATGTTCACGATCTTCAAAATGTTTTAAAGCTTCTATTTTACCCTTATCTATTTTATCTAATAAAAAGGGTAAATAGTATAAGAGTGATTCATCAATTTTAAAAACTTCTTTAAGTAATTTCATTTCATAAGTTGAAATAATTAATGATAAATCACATCTATAAATACTCGCAATTTCTCTTTTAGCAATTTCTGAATCTAATAGATCAGCCGTTTCAAATTTTTTATTACTCTTTATAGCTTGATGTCGTGTTTTTCGTAAGCAATGCAAATCTTCTGTATCTAAAATTCGCAATGCATTCGGGCAGTATTCCTCAACACGCCAACCAAATTGTTCTTCTATCATAAACCGATCAAACAATACAATGGTTGGGTTTAATTTTTGAATAAAAGCATCAAAACTACTATTGTTTAATTCAATTATTTCTTCCTTAACTTTAAGAGCACTTAAATCAACTTTTCTAACTCCTTTTTGTGCGGTAGATGCAAAAGTTATTTTCCAGCCTTGAGATAAAAACAATGTTATTAATTGCATTATTCTACTTCCTGCTGCAGAAGAACTAGGTTCTGGCCAAATAGATCCGATAATTAAAATGTGATTCATGTGTTTACATTTATTACTTTTTAACTGTCATCCCGATAGTCCCGATAGCTATCGGGATTGGACTGTTCGCTAATAATCACTCTCTTATAAATAAAAAATGTTTATAGCTCGTTTCATACTACAAAATTACATCAATAAAAATCATACTAAACAATTTACTCAACCTTTCTACAAATCAACAAATATGTGTATTTTTGTTTTTCAAAATTAAAATCACTTTATGAGTAATTATGATGTAGCCGTTATCGGTTCTGGTCCCGGTGGATATGTAGCAGCAATCCGTTGCGCACAATTAGGTATGAAAACTGCCATTATTGAAAAATATTCCACGCTAGGCGGCACCTGTTTAAATGTAGGGTGTATCCCTTCCAAAGCATTGTTAGATTCTTCACATCATTACCATGATGCTATTAAACATTTTGAAACACACGGCATTGAAATTTCCGGTGACGTAAAAATGAATCTCGAAAAAATGATAGCCCGAAAACAAAATGTAGTTGATACGAATACTGCCGGTATTCAATACTTAATGGATAAGAACAAAATTGAAGTTTTTGAAGGTCTGGGTTCTTTTATAGATGCCACTCATATAAATATTGCTAAAGCGGACAATACTTCAGAACAAATAGAAGTTAAGAATATAATTATAGCCACTGGTTCAAAACCATCAACCTTACCATTTATCAAATTAGATAAAAAACGAGTAATTACCTCAACAGAAGCATTAAGCTTAACCGAAATTCCTAAACACTTAGTAGTAATAGGTGGAGGCGTAATTGGCTTGGAACTCGGACAAGTATACAGTCGTTTAGGGTCTGAAGTTTCTGTGATTGAATATATGGACAGGATCATCCCTACGATGGATGCCTCCTTATCTAAAGAACTCCAAAAAGTATTAAAAAAACAAGGTGTAAAATTTTATACCAAACATAAAGTCACCGCTGTAGAAACTTCTGCTAAAGAAGTTACCATCACAGCAGATGATAAAAAAGGAAATCCTGTTGAATTTAAAGGAGATTACTGTTTGGTTTCTGTGGGCAGAAGACCGTATACTGATGGATTAGCACTTGACAAAGCAGGTGTAACTGTATCTGACAGAGGTCAAATAAAGGTCAATGAGCACCTACAAACTAATATAAATAACATCTATGCAATTGGTGATGTCATCAAAGGTGCTATGCTGGCACATAAAGCTGAAGAAGAAGGTGTATTTGTTGCTGAAACATTGGCAGGACAAAAACCACATATCGATTATAATTTAATTCCGGGAGTTGTCTATACCTGGCCGGAAGTTGCTGCAGTTGGTAAAACTGAAGAAGAATTAAAAGAAGCAGGAGTCAACTATAAATCGGGACAATTTTCTATGCGTGCCTTAGGTCGTGCCAGAGCGAGTGGAGATATTGACGGATTTGTAAAAATATTAGCTGATGCTGAAACAGATGAGGTTTTAGGTGTACATATGTGTGGGGCTCGAGTAGCCGATCTAATTGCTGAAGCAGTTACTGCTATGGAATTTAGAGCTTCTGCGGAAGACATTGCACGTATGAGTCACGCACATCCAACCTATGCCGAAGCTGTTAAAGAAGCTGCCTTAGCTGCTACTGATAACAGAGCGATACATAGTTAAACAAGGTTTGTCATTGCGAGCTCAGGGACGAAGGACAGCCTGTACTGAGCACAGTCGAAGTATGGCAATCTTTTTAATTTAGAACTATAAATAAACAGATTGCTTCACTCCGTTCGCAATGACGTAAGCTATAAAATTATATCAAATGAAAAATCTTAAACTACTGTTTTCGCTAATTTTTTTGTTATCCCTTAACGGATATACACAAGAAAAAATGTCAAGCTACGAAACTTCTAAAAAAGAAATTACGACCATGATGTTACAACAAGCTAAAGATTGGTCTGATGGAGATATAGAAGCTTTTATGGAAGGCTACATAAAATCTGATAGCTTGAAATTTGTTGGAAGTAACGGACTCACCTATGGCTGGAAAAACACGCTGGAAAATTATAAAAAAGGATATCCTACCAAAGAGCATACTGGTACATTGACTTTTAATTTATTAGAATTCGATCAATTAGCTAATGATGTGTTTTTGGTTATTGGTGAATACCATTTAAAAAGAACAGTTGGCGATGCTGATGGTATGTTTTCTATCATCTTAAAAAGTATTAATGGGGAATGGAAAATCATTGCTGATCATTCTTCTTAAGAATTTTTATTTTAGTAAGCCTTAAATTCCCTCCTTGAGGAGGGTTAGGGAGGTGTATAAAACATGCCAAATAAGATAATTCCATATCGTGCTGAATTAAGAGAATACTCAAGGTATTTAAGGAAAAATTCAACCCTTTCTGAAATACTATTATGGAAAAACATTAAGAATAGAGCTCTTAAAGTACAATTTCATAGACAAGTACCAATGCTAGATTATATTGTCGATTTTTATTGCCATGAAATTGGACTAGCAATTGAAATAGATGGCAATAGCCATGATTACAAATTTTTTTATGATGCAAGAAGACAAGGAAGGTTAGAAAAAGAAGGTGTAATATTTTTACGTTTTTCTGATATTGAAGTAAAAAAAGATATGGATAACGTCCTGAATGTGTTACAACATAAAGTTTATGAATTATCCGACGAATAACACCCACCTTAATCCTCCCTCAAGGGAGGACTCATTCTAACAACCAACAAAATTTACACAACTCATTGCGAACCACAAAAAAAATAACACTTAAAAACACTTCCAAATTTAAGCATCAGTTATTAACATGGGCACAACAATTCGAGCAGGTCGTTTGGTTAGATAGCAATGCTTATCCTCGTGAACATTCTAATTTTGACGCAGTATTAGCAGTTGATGCTCATAGTTTTCTAAAATGTGATTATACAAATGCTTTCGCGGAATTAAAACAATATAAAAACAATACTCAAGACTATATTTTTGGTTACTTAAGTTATGATCTTAAAAATGATACCGAAGATCTAACTTCAAATAATCTTGACGGATTACAGTTTCCAGACCTATACTTTTTTCAACCTAAAAAACTATTTTTTATAAAGGGTGATATTGTCGAAGTTCGGTATTTGGATGAATATGCTGATGAAATGGATACTGATTTGGAAAACATTCGTCATTGCGAGCCTACCTGTATGGCAGTCAGGGAGGAACGACGAAGTAATCTCATGAAAAACAAAGAGGTTGCTGCTCCGCCTCTGGCGGATCGCAAAAACGTGAAAATTCATAAGCGTATTACAAAAAAACAATACCTGCAACATTTAGATGTGATTCTAGAACGCATTCATAGAGGCGATATTTACGAAGTCAATTTTTGTCAGGAATTTTATGCTGAAAATGCTAAAATAGAACCCTTAGAAGTGTATCATCATCTCAATGAAATTTCAAAACCTCCACTAGCAGGTTTTTTAAAAATTGATGACAAATTTGTATTATCAGCTTCCCCTGAACGATTTGTTAGAAAAGAAGGCAACAAAATAATTTCGCAACCAATCAAAGGAACCGCCAAACGTTTAGCCAACAAAAAAGCCGATAAACAATTGGCAATGGCACTATCTTTAGATGAAAAAGAGCGTTCAGAAAATATTATGATCGTTGATCTGGTACGGAATGACCTTTCAAAAACTGCTATTAAAGGTTCTGTAAAAGTTGAAGAGTTATGTAAAGTATATTCCTTTGAGCAAGTCCACCAATTAATTTCAACCATCACTTCATTAATTGACAAAGATACAGATAGCATTGACGTCATTAAGAGCCTTTTCCCAATGGGAAGTATGACAGGTGCACCTAAACTTTCTGCCATGAAAATTATAGAAGCGCAAGAAACTACAAAACGCGGATTATATTCAGGCGCAGTTGGCTATTTTACGCCTGAAGGTAATTTTGATTTTAATGTCATTATCCGTAGTATTTTATATAATCAAACTAATCAATACCTATCCTATTCAGTTGGTGGAGCCATTACGGCAAAATCTGACCCTGAAAAAGAATATCAAGAATGCTTATTGAAGGCTATTGCGATGAAACGAGCATTAAAAAATTAGTGGAGATTCTGCATTCGTCCCGATAACTATCGAGACTCCTTCTGAATGACAGCAGAATTTACAACGTATACAACATTAGTTCTTCTTCATCATTCGGAATTCTTATATACTCTTTAAATGTCAGCCCTATTTTGGTTAACATTTTTTGTGATGCAATATTTGTTTTAATCGTTATGGCACTTATTTTCTTTATCTTAAAATCATGAATTGCTACTTCTAATAATTTATTGACACTTTCAAAAGCATAGCCTTTCTTTTCAAATTGTGGTAAAAAAGCAAAACCGATATCAATTCCTTCTAAACCCTCTCTGTCATAAAGCCCACAAGTTCCTACTTTTTCTCCATCTAATTTTCTGATTACAGTATAATTGCTATATCCTAACTTTTCTAATTGAGGCAGTATTTTTTGTTGGATATAGTCTTTTGCATCATCAACAGAATGTACATTTCTATCTCCAATATATTCAATCCACTTTGGTGTGTTTAGCAACTCATAAATTAAAGATGCATCTATTTCGGTAGTAGGTCTGATTTGTAATCTTTCTGTTTCGAATGATTTGTATTTTTTTGGCATATTCATTTGCTTCACATTAACAATCTACATTTAGTATTTTCTACCAACAAAGTCGTTATTCATCTTTAACTTGGTTTCAAAATCCATTTTTACGATTCTCATAAAACTCTAAAACATGTTTAGGAATTTCAATATCTTCTTTTAAATCATTTTCCGGAACAGGATATTCACAAATTGTTTTTATGGGAATTTGTCCTGCCCAAAAATCTAGTGTTTTATCTTCTTCCTTATCGCTATTAGGGCTATCCGAAATTTTAGCTGAAGCTGTTTCAATTTCAATCTCTATTACTTTAGTTGCATTGAGTTCTTTAGAATTCGGAATCCTACAATAGTCCCATCTATTTGGAACAAAATGATTTATAATTGCTTTTAGTCCCAATAATTTTTCTTTATCTGTTTTTAATTCTCTAACCTTACCAAAAACAACTACCGAACGATAGTTTACGGAATGGTGAAATGCAGACCTCGTTAGCTTCATTGCATCTAAATGCATAACACTTAAACAAACCGTTCCAGATTCGATTAATGCATTTGTCATTCTATTTTTTAATGAGCCATGAAGGTAAATTTTCTCACCATCTCTACCAAAATTAATTGGCTGTACCTGCGGCAATCCGTTTATAGTAAAAGCGACATTACAGATTTCAGATACATCTAAAATAGCGTGTACAACTTTCTTGTCATAGCTTGCTTTTTTTAGGCCTCTTACTATTTTATTTTTTTTTGATATTTTATATTTCATAATGTTGTTTTTATACTCAAGTCATGGTTTAAGCTTACAAAGCCTTTTCCATCTTTTCTTTAATCTCATCCAAGCACAAATTACCGATACTTCCAATATGTGTATGATCGACTTCTTTATTAGGCTTAAATTCTCCTTGTTGTACTTGTTCTCCTACAATTTTATAGGCATCTCTAAAAGCGACACCATCTTGTACCAGTTTATTTACCTCTTCTACAGTAAATAAGTAATCGTATTTTTTATCTTCTAAAATTGAAGTATTTACCTGTACATTTTCAATGGAAAAAATCATCATTTCTAAACATGATTTTAATGTTTGAATAGCTGGTAATAAACTTGCTTTCAATAATTGTAAATCGCGTTGATAACCGCTTGGTAAATTATTGGTTATCAATGTTAATTCGTAAGGTAAGGCTTGTAACGCATTACATTTACCTCGTATCAATTCAAATACATCAGGATTCTTTTTGTGTGGCATAATACTAGAACCTGTAGTCAACTCATCAGGAAAGGAAATAAAATTAAAATTCTGACTCATATACAGGCAAATATCCATAGCAAATTTTGATAGTGTTCCTGCCACAGCGCTCATCCCGGAAGCCAATGCTTTTTCGGTTTTACCTCTACTCATTTGTGCAGCAACTACATTGTATTTTAAAGTTTCAAATCCTAAGAATTCTGTTGTATAGTCTCTATCAATATCAAAAGAACTTCCATAACCTGCTGCCGAACCCAATGGATTTTGATCCGCAATTTTATAAGCTGTATTTAAAAAGTAAACATCATCAATCAGGCTTTCAGCATAAGCCGAAAACCATAATCCGAATGATGATGGCATGGCTACCTGTAAATGTGTGTATCCCGGGAGTAATACATTTTTATGTTCATCCGCTTTAGCGATCAACACATCAAACAGTGTTTTAATTTGTTGTTTTATTTCGATAATTTCATCTTTTAAATACAAATGCATATCCACCAATACCTGATCATTTCTTGAGCGTGCTGTATGAATTTTTTTACCGGTGTCTCCTAAAGATTCTATCAGTAAAAATTCCACTTTTGAATGCACATCTTCAAAAGAATCTTCAATCGTGAAGTTTCCTTTTTCTATGTCTTTCAATAGTTGATTTAATTTAGACTCAACAGCGTCAATTTCTTTTGCACTTAATACTTCTATTTTATACAACATTTTAGCATGTGCAATTGAACCTAATACATCGTATTTTGCCAATATTAAATCTAATTCTCTATCGTTTCCAACAGTGAAAATGTCTATTTTTTTATCG
>CAYXAZ010000014.1:0-47978 GCA_964463085.1 uncultured Flavobacteriaceae bacterium
CATGAACCTATATAAACAGTTAAGAAAGATCAAAGATACGACAGGACCATTATGATCAATCCGTACGAAATCTGATCTAAGTTGGCACCACCATACTCTTCAGGAATATAAGATCCAAAAGCACCAATTTCTGCCAAACCATTAATAATCTGTTTAGGGAATTCAGCTTTTTGTGCAGCTTCTTCAATAATAGGTGAAACTTCACGTTTTACCCACTCTCTGGTAGCATCTCTAACCAATTTATGTTCATCGGTTAACAATTCATCTAAAAGGTAATAATCAGGTGCTTGAAATAAATCTTGAGCCATTTTATATAAGATTAAATTTTATTCAAATTTAAGGATTAAACTCTTTTTCAAATCCTTTTTTATAGAATATTTTATTTTGAATATTCATTATTATAGCGGTAGTCCAAATATTAATACAATTCATAGACCTCACAGGTTTTTAAAACCTGTGAGGTCTGATAAAAAAGATTTGATTTCATAACAAAATTTACTTTGTGGTTTGTTTTTTTGCTAAATATTTTATTAGCTACTTTTGTCACAATGCGATATACATTTAAAAAAGAAGAAAAACTTAAAAGCAGAAAGCTTATTGAACAATTATTTGAAAAAGGAAGTTCGCTCTCTGAATTCCCTTTACGGATGGTATACTTGCGCATTGATCATACCTCTAATTATCCTATTCAAGCCTCGTTTTCAGCTTCAAAACGCCAATTTAAAAAAGCAGTTGATAGAAATAGGATTAAACGACTTATGAGAGAGAGTTACCGACTGCATAAACATGTTTTATATCAGAACGTAGTTAATAAGCACATTATAATGTTTACTTATATAGACGAAAAAGAACATAAATACGTTGATATAGAAGAAAAAATGATACATTTATTAAAGAAATTTGTAGAGAAAACAAATAAACAAAAAAATGAAAAAGATTAAAAGAGTAAGCATTATTGTAATATTAGCGACTGTTCTTACAGTCTCTGTAGGTTATAGATCTGATTTTTTTGAAGTTGCAAAACAGATAGAGATCTATACAACATTATTCAAAGAATTGAATATGTACTATATAGATGAGACTAATCCTGCAAAACTGACTGAAAATGCCATAGATAATATGTTGAAAGAATTAGATCCTTATACACGGTATTATGATGAGCAAGGAGTTGAAAAAGCAAGGATTAATGCTACCGGGCAATATGGAGGTATAGGAGCAGCTACTAAAATAATTGATGATAAATTAGTTATTATAGAACCCTATGAAAATGCACCGGCTGACAAAGCTGGAATCAAAGCCGGAGATGAAATTATACAGATCAATGATATTTCAATAGATAGAACTTCAGTTAAGGACGCTATTTTATTATTGAATGGTACATTAAACTCTAAAGTTACGGTACAAGTAAAAAGGAAAGATAAGGTTTTTAAAGCTGAATTGAATAGGGAGACCATTGATGTAGATCCGGTTCCATATTATCAGATGATAGATGATGAAGTTGGTTATATTTCATTTATTAAGTTCAATGCAAAAGCTTCAACTCGAGTTAAAGAAGCTTTTGAAGATTTGAAAGCTCAGGGAATGAAAAAATTAGTGTTAGATATCAGAGGTAATTTAGGAGGTTTATTAAACGAAGCAGTTGAAATCACAAACTTTTTTGTTCCAAAAGACAAAGTAGTTGTAACTACAAAAGCAAAGGTGAAAAAATGGAGTGATACATATAAAACAAAAAGAGCGCCTCTAGATCTAGAAATACCAATAGTAGTTTTAATTGATCATTATTCGGCTTCAGCCTCAGAAATTGTGGCAGGCTCATTACAAGATCTAGACAGAGCAGTTATTGTCGGAGAACGTTCCTTTGGAAAAGGACTTGTACAGCGTTACCGAAAATTAACCTATGGCACACAGCTTAAATTGACTATTTCTAAATACTATACACCTAGTGGAAGATGTATTCAAGAGTTAGATTATACTCACAGAGATGAAGAAGGTAATGTACCTAAGTTTTCTGACAAAAAAGTAAATTCTTTTAAAACTAAAAATGGCAGAACAGTTTATGACGGTGGAGGTATAGAGCCTGACATAAAACTAAAAACTGTTGAAAGAACAAATGCTACAAAAGCATTGATTAAATCTGATGCACTATTTAATTATGCTACCAATTACTATAACAATCATACTGATGTTGCTTCTTCAAAAGATTTTATTTTTTCAGATGATGATTATCAAGAGTTTTTAAACTATTTGAATTCAGCAAGTGTACTTTTTGAAACAGATACTGAAATAATGCTAAAAGAAGCATTAAAAACAGCAGATACTGAAGGTTATAAGTCAAATATTGAAAAAGAATATCAAGCCTTATTAGATAAAATTAGAAAAGAGAAAATTAAAGAATTAGCTCCTAATAAGCCTGAAATTAAAGAAGCACTTACCAATAAAATTGTAAGAAGATATTACTACAAAAAAGGAGAATACATTCATAAAGTGCACCATGATAAATCAATAATTGAAGCGGTTGCAATTTTAAAAGACGAAAATAAATATCAAAAAACACTAAAGTAATTCAATATTCGAAGGATTCTAATACCTTTGTTTAAATTTTTTGAATGAGTATAATTAAACAAACCAAATCTCAAGAATCTTCAAACGCCATAGAACGGTTGTATATTACCATGAGGCATTTGTTTAACAGAGGCTTTTATAAGCCTATGGGAATTTCTGGCGAAACGCTACGCGCGTCTTTATTGCTGTTACGACCTGAAATATATGGCTCTATTGCTGAAGAAAAGGCTGAATTAGACGGACTACTATATATTATTGAAAGGTTACCCGAAGGTATAGAAGAATGTCAATTTATAAATCTTACAGCTGATGAAGGGTATAAAAACTCGCATTTTAAAGCTATTATTCCGCCAAAGAGACGTCGAAACTGTTATCGTATAGATAAAGATCAAATGAATATTGAAATTACAAGAGGACGTTCTGAAATTTATGATATTTTGACACACTTGACTTTCTTATTTATTGAATCTCATAAAATTAAAGATAGGGTATTGATTAATGAGGATGGTAAAACCATTCGTGAATGGGAGTATTTAGAAGATATTGTTATCAATAATAAAAAACTTTCAAAAGATCAAAGAGAAGTCAGTTTAACACATATAGCAGGAATATTAGGAAGAACTTTTAATGAAGTTAAAAAAATTGATACAGCATTTTCTAAAAAAGAGCATCCAAATAAATTTTTCCATTGTATTTTCTGGATGGGTAAGCTAGCTATCAATGAATCTGTACTTAATCAAAAAAGAACAATTACATTTAGCTCTACCCTTAGAGAAAGTATTGGACATCATATTTATGGAGAAAAATGGGCAAATAATATAAAGAAAGTCTTAGAGCAAGAAAGTTTATTAGACAGACCAATTCACATTATCAGTGCAAATATGCATAGTGTGATGAATTCTATTTATGCACCTATTATATTAACTAAAGAAGCTAAAGAATATAAAAAATTAGCTTTATTTGAATTGTTAAGTGATGATGATAGTGAAGTTTTACGGAAAAAAGTAAAAGAGCAAGCCTCTACAATTGGTTTATTTTATGTTAAGGATACTTCAGGTACAAATATCAATGTACAGATAATAGATACTTCTAAAATTGATTTCAAAAAATCTTCTTACGTTTTAAATAATTACAATAAATCAGATAAAAACCCCGTATTAATTGTAATGGATTATGCTTTTGGAGAGCAAGCTTTTGAAACCATGGATGAACTGTTAAAACCGTATGTTTGTAAAAACAATAAAACACATTATCTGAATGTTGAATCAGTGTCAATTATGGGTAAAGCAGGAATATTAGAAGGCGGTAAAAGTGATATTATGATACCTTCAGCACATATTTTTGAAGGGACCGCAGATAATTATCCATTTAAAAATGAGCTCAAAAAAGAAGATTTAGAAGGTTTTGGTGTTGATGTTTATGAAGGTTCAATGGTTACAGTTTTAGGTACTTCATTACAAAATAAAGACTTATTAGCTTTTTTTCATGATTCTACCTGGAAGGCTGTAGGCTTAGAAATGGAAGGTGCACATTATCAAAAGGCAATACAATCGGCATCAAAGATTAGAGGGAATATTTCAGAAAATGTAAAGGTGAGATATGCATATTATGCGTCTGATAATCCTTTAGAAACAGGTAGCACATTAGCATCAGGTGGTTTAGGTACCTCGGGCGTAAGACCAACCTATGCAATTACGCAAAAAATACTAGAACAAATATTTTAACAGTCAGAGACTGGTTTTTAAAAAACATTTATGTCAACAAATCAAATGAATAACGAAGAAGTAGATTTAGGTAGTTTATTTAAAGTTATTGGTAAAGGGTTTCAAAACCTTTTTAATACTATTGGTCAATTTTTAAAAGCCATATTTCACTACTTTATTTTATTGCTCCTTTTTTTAAGAAATAATACGTTGAAATTAGGAATAGCGATGTTCGTTGGTGCTGCTATAGGTCTTTATTTAGATATTACCCTACCTAAACAATATTCATCTACCATGATAGTTGAACCTAATTTTAAAAGTGCTCAGCAATTGTATAAAAATATGAATTTTTATCATGAATTGGTAAAACAAAAAGATTCAATTTTATTAGCTCAAACTTTCAATATTTCTGTAAATGAAGCATCAAAATTAAAAGGGTTTTATATAGAACCCATCAAAAACGAAAATGAAAAATATGAATTTTTTAATGATTTTATTCAAGAAGTAGATACTACAACTGTAAGAAATATCAACATAGGAGAATTTAAAAAAGCTTTTACAGATTATAATTATAGTTATCATCAAATAAAAGTGAAGTCACTAAGTAATACCATTTTTGAAAAATTAAGTTTACCCATAATTAGCTCCATTGAAAATAATCCGTATTATAAATACCAAAAAAAGATCAATGATGAGAATTTACTTCAAAACGAGAAGGTTTTGCTAAAATCATTACAAGAAGTTGATACGCTTAGAAAAATTTATAATGAAGTATTGATTACTGAAGCTAAGAAAACAGAATTAGGAACAAGCATTACCTTAGATCAAGGGGTTAAAAAGACAAATGAAATTAAATTATTTGACAAAAGGTTAGAACTCAATGAAGAATTGATAGATAGTAATAAAGAAAAGGCAGAGACCACTGAAATCTTAAATGTAGTATCAACTTTTAGTAGAGTTGGAGTTAAGGAAAGAGATTTACTGAAAAAAAGGACATTTATTTTAGGTGTTGGGTTTGGAGTATTGATGTTGGTTTTTGTTTTGTTTAGGCAGTTAAATTCTTATTTGGTGAATTATAGAAAATAAAAGAACTCATCAAAAATAATATTTTGATGAACTTTTAAAATATAACAAAATTTCTTTTTACTTATTTAGCTCAAGTTTCCTATTCTATATTCTATGTTTGATTTGAAAAACCATTACAAAAATATTAGTTTTAATATAAAACAAACTATTGGTAACTGGACTAAGCACTTTTGACTGTAAGATTAATTATTCCTAGTAGGTATTAATTTAATAGTAAAGCTAATTTAATTAGAATAATTAGATAGTTTAGACCTGAATAAAAATATAATTTTGTTGCAATAAGTTTTGTATTATATTTATTTTGAAACACTTGAATATATAATTAATATTGGTGGTTTAGGGATATTGAGATTGTTTGAAGCTATTCGTATGTTAAACTTAGATAAAACAAAAGTCTAATGAATTATGAAAACAAAAATAAAGATTATTATCAAAACGTTAGGCTAGACTTATTGTCTCTTTTAACATTTAATAAAAAATATAAGGTATTAGAAGTTGGTGCAGGTCATGGAGAAACACTAATATATTTAAAGAAAAAAGAAATTGCGCATGAAGTTGTTGGAATTGATATTGTAGAAAGTAAAGACAATTCTAATATTGATAGATTCATATTTCAGGATATAGAAAATGTTAACTTATCTGAATATAAAAATTATTTTGATGTGATTATTTTAGCCGATGTTTTAGAGCATTTGGTTGAACCTCAAAGAATATTGGAAAAGATTAAAGAATACTTAAAAGATGATGGAGAGGTTTTAATAAGTATTCCTAATATTAGAAATATAAAAGCGATTTATAAAGTATTTTTTAAAGGAGATTTTTCTTATGAAGAAAGAGGAATTTTTGACTATACACATTTAAGGTTTTTTTGTAAGAGAAACATAAAACAGCTTGTTATTGATTCTGGTTTTAGAATAGAAACTATTGTTAGCTCTTTTAATAGGTCTGATGGGAAACTGTTTTTAAAACTAATTAATAGAATAACTTTTAGAATTTTTGAAGAATTTTTAACTGTTCAATATTTAGTAAAAGCTAAACATTAATTAAAAGTGGACTAAAAAAATGAGTAATATTCATTTTAAAGAGATTTTATTTAAAAGCGGTTTAGCATTTATTTTCAAAATGGTCGGAATCATTCTGAACTACATTTTAGTTTTTTATATTTCAAATAGAATTGGAATTGAAGCTGTTGGTATTTATAATATATCATTTGTTACAATGCTTTTTCTAGCAACACTATTTTCTTTTGGTTTAAATTTTTCAATTACAAGATTTACAGGAGAGTATTTAAATGATAGAGTTAAATTAAAAACGGTTTATAATAAATGTTTACAAATTGCCATACCAGCTTCTCTTTTCGGAGCTTTTTTTTTATACTTATTATCAGATTATATTGCATTAAACTTCTATAAAGATATTAAGTATGCTAAAGCCTTAAAAATAATCAGCATTATATCGCCAATGTATATATTAACCGTATTTAATATAGAATATATTAGAGGAGTTAAGAAGATTATTGAATCTGAATTTATAAGAAATATTATCAATCCACTGATAATAATAATAGCAATATTTGTTCTAAGTTTTTATGATTTAAATGATATTTCAACTTTGTATGGAGTAGCAGTATCGGTATTCATAGGCTTTGTGATTTCTATGTATAGTATTATTAAACATAATAATGGTTTTTTAATCAATAAAAAAGGGAATATTTCTAAAAAGGATTTATTAACACCTTCAATTCCCTTATTGATTATGGGTTTAGCTGCTTTTTTTCTATCTGAATCAGGACTGTTTATTTTAGAAATTTATTATGATGCTAAAGAAGTAGGTGATTATACAATAATTTATAAAATTTCTCTAGCTGGGAGTTTAGTTTTTATTACAATTTCAACCATTATTGGACCAAAGTTCGCTGAATTATTTTGGGCTAATAAAATAAATGAGTTAGAAAAAGCAATTTTATATTCTTCTAAAATTATTTTTATATTATCAGTACCAGTTATTATTATACTTATCATTTTTTCAAATTTTTGGTTACAAATTTTTGGTTTAGATACCGAATTGAAGACACCATTGCTAATTTTAATTATTGGTCAATTTATTTATGCAATTACAGGTGTGTCTGGAGTATATTTAATGGTTACTGATAAACAGAAAGTATTTAGAAACATTTATATAATTTCTGCCGGACTTAATTTAATTTTATGTTTTTTATTAATTCCGAAATATGACGTTTTAGGTGCCTCAATATCTATATCTATTAGTTATATTGTCTTAAATATTATTTGTACCTTATATATTTATAAAAAAGAGAAAATAATAGCATTATATGTTCCAAGAGTTACATCTGATGAAGAATAAAACAATTCTACTTATTACACCTATTATATTTCATTATCATGAAGAGCTTATTGATACATTGAAAAGAGCAGGTGCAAATGTTTTATTTTTTCCAGATCAACCTCAAGGAGCTTTAGTAGCACTAAAAAGGAAAATAAGCACAAAGTATAGTATAGAGTATTATAATAAAATTTACAACAAAATAAAAAAAATTAAAATCGATTACTTTTTTTTAATCAATGGAAAAGGTATTACAAGAAAATTTATTCAAAACATTAAACTAAATAACGAGAATGTTCGATTAATTACATATCAATGGGATTCTATTATGAGAAATAAGATTGAAAGAAAAACAGATTATTTATATATTCTTGATTTATTTGATAAATGTTTTTCTTTTGACCATAAAGATGTAAATGAAAATAAAAAACTAAAGTATTTGCCTAATTTTCATACAATTAAATACAATATAAATACAACTACATTCAGAGGAATAGATTTTCTGATGATTGCGAGTTATACTGAAGATAGATACTATTTTGTTAAAAGAATGTCAAGAGAATTTCAACAAAAAGGAATGATATTTTAT
This sequence comes from uncultured Flavobacteriaceae bacterium, assembly GCA_964463085.1. Taxonomy (GTDB): domain Bacteria; phylum Bacteroidota; class Bacteroidia; order Flavobacteriales; family Flavobacteriaceae; genus Aureibaculum. The sequence continues at coordinate 8,284 of CAYXAZ010000014.1, forward strand.
AACCATTTATATATACCTTGGCATCATTACATCCGAAACATTTTTCTAAAAAGGAAATTATTAAATCCTAAGTATTTAAAATTTGATACCATTCCTAAAAATAGATTAGAAGAACTATATATAAACAGTAAAGCGACATTAGACATTCAGTATGCTAACCAAACAGGATTTACTATGAGAGTTATGGAAGGATTAGCTTACGGTTGTAAAATAATAACAACAAATAAAAATATAGTAAAGGAAAATTTTTATTCACCGGATAGTATTTCTATTTTTGAAACAAACTCTTTTTGGAAAAATTTTGAAAGCTCTTTTTTAGAAAAAAAATTAGAGGCGAATAAGAGTATTGAAGAATTATATATAGAACAATGGATTAAAAAAATTTTCGATAAATAATTGAAGGAAAACATTAAATACTATATTAAAGAAAGTAAAATTATTAATTTAATTTTTCTACTTAGTTTTTTTATTTATTTAAAAAAACTTCCAATCCCTATTGAGACCCAACCTTTTATTATTTTCTTTTTGTCTGTATTGTTTTTAATGGTACAAAAAGTAACCATTACTACAAGAGATGTTTTTCTAGTTTTTCATATAATCATGTTGAGTATTTACCTTTTATTCCAAATCATTATAAATAAAACAGGACTTATTAGTTATTTTACATATTTAGTAGGTCCGGCAGTATACTTAACTTTTTTAAATAACCCTAAATTAATATCTGAAAGAATTGTAAAGAGTATAGTATTACTATATGCAATTATAACAATAATACTTTTATTAAAACTTCCAATAGCTTATTATTTAGTACAAAAATTTTATGAATTATTTATTCCGAGACCTGGATGGATGGATGGTTCAAATATGAGGGGAGTTACACTATTTGCTCCTGAGCCAAGCTATTTTGCTTTTCCATCGGTATTACTTTTAGTTGCTTTAGATATTTTACATCTAAATGGGAAGAAGAATATTTTGAAATATAAACTCATAGTAATAGCTATAATTATTTTATCAAAATCGGCATTAGTATTTTTATACTCTAGTATTTATTTGCTTTTTTATTATATAGGAAATAATCCATTAAAAAGATTTGAAGTCATAAAATCAAAAAAAATACTAGTATTTGGATTTTTTATATTGATACTCATTTTACCTTTTTTTCTATTTGAAAATAGTAGACTAGTTGAGGTAATTAGTAATATTTATGAAAATATTTCTAGTAGTGAAAACATTAAAAACCTTTTGTTAAAAGAAGTAAGTGGGAGTACAAGATTTATTATCAATACTTTAGGGTTTTTATCTATTGAATACGCTCCTTTTGGTTGGGGTATTGGAGAGTTTCAAAACAATTTTTATATAGTAGGTTCGCAATTTAATGATCTAATGTCTAGGCATGAGGTTATACGAGAACTTTATATAAATCATTTACCATTAAAGGCACAAACTTATTTTGCAAATTTGACAGGAGATACCGGAGTGTTTTCAGTGCTGTTATTAATTTTTTTTATATGGAGTTTTTTACAAAAAACGGGTAATAAAATTAAAAGAGGATTACAATGGACACTCCCATTAATGTTAATTTTTGTACAAGCACAAATTAGTAACCCAATTCCATGGATATTGTTAGCGGTTATTAACTCAAAAGATCTAATCTTAACCAGAGAAAGAGTATAATGGATGCTAAAAAACTCCTATTTATATTTTTCAGACCCCCATTTCCTACAATAGGAGGAGATAGAATTAGAATGCAACAAAATTTAAAATTATTATCTAAACATTATAATGTTGATGTATTATTTTTAAATGAGGAAATAACTAAAGAAAAAACAATATTAGAATTAAAAAAATATGCAACGAATGTTTATTATTTTGATTTTGATAAAAAGAAATTTTATTTAAATACCTTAAAAGGTATTCTATTAAATAGAAACCCATTACAGGTTAATTATTTTTATCATAATAAAGTTCAACAATGGGTAGATAAAAACATTGAAAATTATAACATGGTATTTTGTAATACTATCAGAACTACTGAATATGTTAAAGATAAAACTATTTATAAAATTGTAGATTTTGTAGATGCAATTTCTATGAACTATGAAAAAGCATTTAAAATTAAAAAGATAAGTCTATGGAAACTAATGTATAGAATTGATAAAAAACGCGTGTTAAAATATGAAAAACAAATATTAATGATCTTTGATAAAAAGATTATCATATCTGATGTTGATAAAAATTATATATTAAATGGAAAAAGTGACGAAGACTTAGAAGTAATTCCCAATGGAATATTAGCAGATGGTTTCATCGAAAAAGAAGAGAAGGAAAGAATAAGTTTTATTGGTAAAATGAATTATGAACCTAATCAAACAGCTGTGATTTTTTTTGTAGAAAACGTATTTCCTCACGTGTTAAAAAAAAAACCGGATATCATATTTCAGATTGTGGGAATAAAACCTACTAAGAAAATAAAAGCATTAGAAAAAAAATATAAGAATATAATTGTAACAGGTTATGTAGAAGATATAAATATATATATTTTACAATCTAAATTAATTATAGCTTCGATGATTTCAGGAGCTGGCGTTCAAAATAAAATACTACAATCTATGCATTTACAAAAATGTGTTATTACAACAAGTTTGGGTGCAGAAGGGTTGATAGGAGTAACTGATAGAGAGATTGTTATAGAGAATAACAATATACAAATGGCAAAAAGAATAATTTATTATTTAAAATACGATGAAGAACGAAAAAAGATAGGAATAAATGCAAGAAGATATATAGAAAATACTTTTTCTCGAAAGATAATTGAAGATAAATTACGAAACTACTTAGAAAAGTAAGGTGAAAATAAGACAAAACAAAATAAATCTTGATTACATAGGATTAGTTATCCTTTCTTTTTTCCCTATATATCCCTTCTTTATAGTTTCTGTAGCTATTTTTATATTTATTTCGTTAAGTATTTATTCAAGATTTAAATATGGAAAACAAGGTAAAAGCATTAGTCTTATTTTTACATTTATTCATATATGTTTTTTTCTATTATTGATTGTAAGGGGGTTATCTTTAGGTCAAATAAAAGAGACGTTAAACTATTTAGAACCCAGCTTCTCTTTATTACTTTTTCCAATAGTTTGGTTTTTATCAGGGAACACTATTAACGAAAAAGAAAGAAATAGTATTTTTCAATACTTTACTTTAAGTTCTTTTATTCTAGGATTGTATATTTTGGGGTTTTCAATATATAATTCAATAAAATTAAAACAAGATTTCACAATAATTGGAGAAGAGATTAAATACTTGGATATTCATTCTAATTATGTTTCGTTATATTTTTTGGCTGCAATAATGTTCTTAATTATACATATGCATAAGAATAGTATACACAAAAAAATACTACACATTTTATTAATAGGATTCTTTTTATTTCTAATATTTTTTTTATCATCTCGAATAGTATTAATTACACTATTTCTACTTTTATTTTTTGATTTATTTAAAAGAATTAAAATTTCTTTATTAAAAAGAACATTAATTATATTAACGTGCCTATTATTAGTGATAGGATCAATATTCATAATGAAACCCCTACAGAAGAAGATTAGAGAGACCGTTTCTTTAGAAGAATTTTCCTTACCCTATAAAAAGTTTCCAACTTCCTTACAAGTAAGGCTGGGAATTTATAGTTGTACTTTACCAATAGTTAAAGATAGTTGGCTATTAGGAGAAGGGGTTATAAATTTTGAAAAAGCAATAAATAATTGCTACAATAAATATAATAATCATGATATAATAAGGTATAATTCACATAATTATTATCTGTTTTTATTAGGAAGCTCTGGCTTTTTATGCTTCCTGAGCTTTATTTTATTATTATATTTACACATAAAGAGAGCTTTAATAAATAATGATTTTTTCTATTTCTATTTCATTATTAGTATTATGATGACTTTACTAACTGAGAATTTTTTATCAAGAGTTTACGGGGTTGTGTTTTTTTTATTTTTTCTAACAGTTTTTGTTAAATCAAATGTGAGGGATTAAAGTAAAATGAAGAATGAAACAATATTTCTGACAGGAGTCATAGTATTATATAAAAATAAAATAAATGTTTTAAAAGATACTATCAATAGTTTTATGAAAACTCCTTTGCAAAAAAAACTTTTTTTAATTGATAACTCACCATCAGATAGATTAAAAAATGAATTTATGCATCCAGATATAGAATATATATTTTTAAATAGTAATGTTGGTTTCGGATCAGCTCATAATAAAGTGATTGAAAAAATAATAGAAATCTCAACACATCACTTAATTATAAATCCAGATGTGTCCTTTGACTCTGAAGTAATTCCAAATCTTATTGAATTAATAGAGGCAGATGATAGCGTTTCAATAATCTCTCCAAGAGTATTATACCCAAACGGAAAACACCAATTTACTTGTAGAAGATTTCCAACTTTTTTTGAATTAATAGTGCGTAGATCAGGTTTTATAAAACAATTATTTTCTTCAATTATAGAGAGAGGAGAATATAAAGGTCTAGATTTAACAAAACCATTTTATCCTGATTTTATTATGGGCTGTTTTTTACTGTTTAAGTCAGATGACTTTATAAAAATTAGTGGTTTTGATGAGAGATATTTTCTGTATATGGAAGATGTTGATATTTGTCGAAAAATAACTACAATAAATAAAAAAGTATTATACTATCCAAAAGAAAAAATCACTCATATATATAAAAAGGACTCATCAAAAAACATAAAATTATTTTTTTATCATATTTCGTCTATTTTTAAATATTTTTACAAATGGAATATCGTCAACAGTAAATAAATACTCTAAGAAAAATAAATGACTAAATTTATTAATTTACATATTTTAGAATCACTTGGATTGATTTTATTAATGGCATTTGTATTAACTACTTATATTATTCCAAAAATAATAAAAGTTGTTAATTATAAAGACTTAATGGATCTTCCTAATCAAAGAAGCTCTCATGCAGAGTTGACGCCAACTTTTGGAGGAATTTCTTTTTTTTTAATTCTTATTCTCACTTTAGTTATAACACAAAATTTTGATAAGGACAATCTTAGTTTAAATGTTGTTGCTGGATTAACAGTCCTTTTATTTACTGGATTAAAGGATGATTTAGTAGTTATTTCTCTTAGGTCAAAACTGCTAGGGCAATTGTTATCAGTCGGAATATTTTTATTTAATACTAATTTTTATATAACCAATTTAAATGGTTTTTTAGGATTCTATGAAATTGAGATGTTTTTTGGAATTGCAGTGACAACTATTATAATATTATCTGTAATAAATGTATTCAATTTAATTGATGGCATAGATGGTTTGGCAGCTTCTATAGGAGTTATCACAATATCAATTTATATTGTGATATATTATCTAGTAAATGAATATTTTTTCGCATTGATAGGTATTTCATTAATTGGTTCACTTGTAGCTTTTCTTAGGTTTAATTTATCATCTAGCAAAAAAATATTTATGGGAGACACGGGTTCTCTGATAATAGGTTTTATAGTTGCGATATTAACAATTAAATTTTTAATGTTGGACACTAACGATTTGAACAAGCTTACTTTTATTCCTAATAATTCGGTTTTCGTGGTTGCATCTATATTGATATTTCCCATTTTTGATACTATAAGAGTTTTAATTGTTAGACTTTATAAAAAAAAGAATTTATTATTATCTGATAAAAATCACACCCATCATATGCTACTTAAATTAGGAAATTCGCATATTAAAGCGAGTTTCTTAATAAGTGTATTTAGTTTAATTTTTTCAATATTTTTTATTTATCTCACAACAAAAATCAAAAATACTTGGATTATAGCAGGAGTTTACGTTTTCATTTTTTCACTTTTTTTCAGATTTTTTTTAAAATCCTCTTTTCAGGAGTCTAACTAAATATTGAATGTATATTTGTAACCAAAAACACAATTAGTGAACAAATGAACATCCTTATTTTAGGCTCAGGCGGCAGAGAACATACACTAGCTTGGAAATTAAATCAAAGCAAGAAACTAGACAAACTCTTTATTGCACCGGGTAATGCTGGAACGGCAAAAATAGGCACCAACCTAAGTATTGATATTAACGATTTTCAATCCATTAAGGAAGCTGTGCTAAAACATGCAATCACTATGGTTGTTGTTGGTCCTGAAGATCCATTAGTTAATGGTATTCATGATTTTATAGTTGCCGATAATAAATTACAGCATGTTGCTGTTATCGGACCAAAAAAAGCAGGAGCGCAACTAGAAGGAAGCAAAGATTTTTCCAAACAATTTATGGAAAGGCATAACATCCCTACCGCTAAATATAAAAGTTTTACAAATGTAACCTTAGAAGAAGGTTATCAATTTTTAGAAGAACTACAAACTCCATATGTGTTAAAAGCAGATGGATTGGCGGCTGGTAAGGGTGTTTTGATCTTAAATTCTTTAGAAAAAGCAAAATCAGAATTAAAAGAAATGCTTAGCAACCAAAAATTTGGCAAAGCAAGTAGTAAGGTTGTCATTGAAGAATTTCTTGACGGAATAGAAATGAGCTGTTTTGTATTGACTGATGGTAAGAATTATATCAGTTTACCGAATGCTAAAGATTATAAACGTATTGGTGAAGGTGATACAGGTTTAAATACTGGAGGAATGGGTGCCATATCACCGGTTCCTTTTGCAGATACTACTTTTCTTAAAAAGGTTGAAGACAGCATTATAAAACCAACCATAAAAGGATTACAAAAAGATAATATAGACTATCAAGGATTTATATTTATTGGTTTGATAAAAGTAAATAATGAACCGTTGGTTATCGAATACAATGTGCGTTTAGGCGACCCTGAAACAGAAGTTATCATTCCGAGATTAAAGACCGATTTGTTAGATATTTTTATAGCTACTGCCGAGCAAAAATTAGATACAATTAGCATTGAATTTGATAAAAGATCAGCAACTACTGTAATGTTAGTTTCAGGAGGTTATCCTGAAGCCTATCAAAAAGGAAAAGAGATTTCAGGAATTGATGCAGTAAAAAATTCCATTGTTTTTCAAGCAGGTACAATAAGAAAAAGAGATAAGATTGTTTCTAATGGTGGACGGGTTATAGCAATTACATCGTATGGAGAAACAATTGAAGAAGCCTTAGAGCAATCCTACAACAGTATTGACAATATCAAATTTAAAGATATGTATTATCGTAAAGATATAGGTTTCGATTTGACATGAATGTCATTCCTGCGAAGGCAGGAATCTGATGAATGCATTACTAATCTTAATGAGATTCCTGCCTTCGCAGGAATGACAAAAAATGAATGAAAAAAATACTAATAGCACCTTTAAATTGGGGTTTAGGGCACGCAACACGTTGTATTCCTATCATAAAAGCATTAATTGTCAATAATTTTGAACCAATAGTAGCTAGTGACGGAGACGCTTTAGTACTGCTTCAAAAAGAATTTCCAGAGCTTACATCCTATCAATTACCAAGCTATAACATCAGCTATTCAAAAAGTAACAACCTTAAATACAAGCTATTTTTAAGCACACCTAAAATATTAAAAGCGATAAAGCGAGAAAAAAAAGTAATCGATAAAATTGTTATTAAAGAAGGTCTTTCGGGTATTATATCCGATAATCGTTTTGGTGTAAGAAGTGCTAAAATTCCTTCAGTTTATATAACACATCAATTAAATGTATTATCAGGCAATACAACTTCAATTACTTCAAAATTACATCAAAAGATCATTTCAAAATTTGACGAATGTTGGGTGCCGGATACGATGTGTGAATCCAACCTTTCAGGTGAACTTTCTAGTGTAAATAAGGAAAAGCTAAAAGTCAAGTTTATAGGTGCATTAAGTAGATTTGAAAAACAATACGTAATTAAAAAATACGGTTTATTAATTGTTTTATCCGGTCCTGAACCTCAACGATCAATACTTGAGGATAAACTATTAGTTCAGCTAAAAGAAACCAATAAAAAGACTGTATTCGTTAGAGGTGTTATTACAAAAGAAAAATTACCATCAGTTAATAATAATATTACAATTGTAAATTATATGCTTTCTAAACAATTAGAACAAACTATTAATGAAAGTGAAGTAATATTGACAAGATCGGGATATTCAACAATTATGGATCTGGCTAAATTAGAAAAAAAAGTTTTTTTTATTCCTACTCCTGGGCAATTTGAGCAAGAGTACTTAGCAGGTAGAATGGATGAGCTCAATATTGCTCCATTTACTACTCAAGATAAATTTGAATTACAACTATTAGAAAGAGTTAAAAAATATAAAGGATTTGAAAATACTGTAAATAAAGGTTTAAATTCAGATTTATTTAACCTATTTCAACAATGCTAATTGATTTTTTCTAAAGTAAATGAAAATGTAGAGCCTTTACCTTGTTGACTTTCAACAAATACTTGCTGATTATGCGCTTCAATAATGTGTTTTACAATAGAAAGACCTAAACCCGATCCGCCTTGTTCTCTAGACCTACTTTGATCAACTCTATAAAAACGTTCAAATAATCTTGATAAATGTTGGTCTTCAATACCTTCACCATCATCTGTAACTTTTATTATAAATTGTGTTTGAGAATAATTTTTAACACTCACAACTGTATTGCCGCTCTGTTTACCATACTTAATAGAGTTTTCTATTAAATTGATCAATACTTGTTCAATACGCTCTATATCACCTTTAACTAAAATTGGCGCATCATATTTTTTATCGAAAGTTAATATAATAACCCTTTTTTTAGCTTTTATTTCTAATAGGTCAAAAACATTTTGAACAAGACCGACAATATTAAATGTTTCAAATTTAGGATTTAAATTACCAGATTCTAGTTTTGAGATCATATCTAGATCCTTAACAATATTAATTAGACGATCTACACCTTTATTTGCTCTGTTTAAGTATTTATCTCTAATAGTTTTATCATTAATAGCACCATCTATCAAAGTCAATAAATAACCTTGTACGGTAAATAATGGAGTTTTTAATTCATGCGAAACATTACCCAAAAACTCTCTACGATATTCTTCTCTAATCTGTAACATTTCTATTTCAAGACGTTTATCTTCAGCAAACTTTTTTACTTCTTTAGATAAGGTTTCCATATCAGAAGTAATACTTCTTTTTTTTAGATCATCAATATCTAATAAAGAAACTTCATCGTATATTTTTTTAACTCTTCTATAGATAAAACGCTCAACTCTATATTGAACTAATAAAAAAGAAAAAAGAAAAATGAGAAGACTAAAACTCATAGAAAAGAATAAATTAATTTGGGTATAAAATAAATAGGAAAGTATCACTATTGTTAAAAAAGAGAAAATAGCCAGTGCCAATGATACTGTAAAGGCAAATTTATATGTTTTTTTAAATTTCACTGAATAACAAATTTATAACCAACACCTTTTACCGTTTTAAAGTAATTATCTCCAATTTTTTCTCTTAATTTTCTAATATGAACATCTATAGTTCTTCCCCCAACAATAACATCACTTCCCCATACTTTTTCAAGAATTGTTTCACGTTTGAATACTTTACCTGGTTTTGAAGCTAATAAAGCAAACAGCTCAAACTCCTTTCGGGGTAAAATAATTTTCTCTTGATTTTTTTGGACAAAATATTCCTCACGATTTATGATGATGTCACCAACAGTAATTAAACCAATAACTTCATTACTTTCTTTTTTTAAGCGTCTTAATAATGATTTTACTTTACTGACCAATACTTTAGGTTTTACAGGTTTGGTTATATAATCATCAGCTCCGGCATCAAAACCTGCAACTTGTGAATAGTCTTCACCTCTGGCAGTAAAAAAGGCTATGATAACTTCTTTAAGAGAATCAATTTCTCTAATTTTTTCACAAGCTTCAATACCATCCATTTCAGGCATCATTACATCCAGTAAAATTAGATGCGGTTGGACTTCTTTAGATCTTTTAATGGCTTCAACCCCATTAGAAGCTGTAAAAATTTGATAACCTTCATTTATTAAATTATAACTTACAATTTCTAAGATGTCAGGTTCATCATCAACTAAAAGTATTTTGATGTCTTTTTTTTTCATTTAAAAGGTTTGTTGCTCAAAAATAGTGAACTCATCTGGGGTTACGGTATTTAAGCGAAAAATTATGCTTTTATCCTCTAATTTTACAGCTAATAGTAGAACCCAAGATGAGCTCAGTAATTAAAATACGTTTTTGTAAACTTAAAAATCATTTAAAGCAGTAGTGTTAATTTAATATTAAGTTTAATAAAATGTTAAAATCATTTTGTTTCTTTTATTATTCAATTAAATGACATAATTTTATTGGACGGATGAAATATGTTATTTAATCCTTTCTTAGATATGAAAAAAAGTTACTTTTTGATATTTTCTTTATTAATAACAACTTATTTCTATGGGCAAACTTCTGATACTTCTGAATTAGATAAGAGTAGTTCTTTTGCCAAGGTACAAGAAATAGAAAATTTTAAAATGTATCCAAATCCGGTAACAAACGGGGTTATAAGAATTAATACACTTGATAACGCTCAAAAATCGATTCAGATATTTGATATACTTGGCAAAAAAGTATTTTCAAAACTAATAATAAATGAAGAACTGAATATTTCAAAATTGAATTCTGGGGTATATATTCTTAAAGTTTTTGAAAATGGTAAAACGGCTACAAGGAAATTAGTCATAAAATAAAACTTCTTTATTTAATACACAAAGCAAGCATTACTCGCTTTAATAAATTTCTTTATCTTTATTAAAATAAATAAAGATGAAATTTATACCATCATTAGGTGAGATAAGTCAAAAAGCAACAAATGCTTTTGCAAGGTTTCCGATAACACTCATTTGGGTAGTATTAGGAACTATATTTACCATTTGGTATGTAGATGCTAATATCCCTAGAGAAGAACAAACACCATACACTAAAGTAATTTTAATAGCCATTTTAGGTATAAGCTGGTTGATTTCAACACGATTTTTAATCAATTATTTTACGGAAGTAAAGCAAGAACGTAAGCAATGGCTTATTATAATACCATTGATCTTTTTAGGTTGGTATTATTGGTATTTACCAAATGATAATTCAGCATTTGACAATGAAATTTATGGCTATAAAACAGCTTTATATTTTATTGCAGGGCATTTATTTGTATTTTTTAGTCCATTTTTATTTACATGGAATAAAAATGCCTATTGGAATTATTTAAAAACCCTTTTTATAGCTATAGCACGTAGCTTACTGTTTTCGTTAGTGTTATATTTAGGATTGACCTTAGCATTGTTAGCCTTAAAATATTTGTTTAAAATAGACTTTGATGATGAGATATATTTTAAACTTTTCATTTTTTGTCTCGGGATCATAAATACATGGATTTTCCTAGCTGATTTTCCTCAGAAGATACACGATAACTTAACTATTAATTATAATAAAGCATTAGAGGTTTTTGTAAAGTATATTTTGATTCCGCTTTCAGTATTATATCTAATTATACTGTATGCCTACAGTTTAAAAATACTCATTAATTGGAATCTGCCTAAAGGATGGGTATCCTATTTGGTAATCGCATTATCTCTATTAGGATTTATCATTCATATACTCATCAATCCTGTAAAGAAAACAATAGCATCAAGAGCTATTAAACGATTTTATCCATGGTTTTATATATTATTATTACCGATGATCTTATTATTGTTTACAGCCATTTATAAGCGTATTTCTCAATATGGATTTACAGAAAACAGGTATTTTGTTTTGGTAATTGCCTGTTGGATCTTAGGAATGACACTCTATATTTTATTTAACAAGCGTAAGCAATTACGTTATTTTCCAATGATATTGACTATTATTTCGCTATTAGCTTCTTTCGGGTTTTGGGGAGCATTTTCGGTATCAGAAAGAAGTCAGATAAAACAGTTTTCAAGTCTATTTACTGAGATTAAAGCGAAAAATTTTAAAATAACAAAAAATGAAAACGATCAGTTTCATTCAATTATAAGATACTTATCAAAACGGAATGTCATAGATAAAACAACACCTTTATTTGGTTTTAATCCAAAAGAAACATATAAAGATATATCTAGCTGGAGTATAGCATCTAAATTATCTGATACCTTGAACATTGAAGTGATTTATGATAAGAATGAGATAGAAAAAAACTGGAATGGTTATTTTGGTATTGGAGATTTGAATACAGTTTTTGATATTGACGGTTATGATTATTTTAGACAGATAAATTTTTATATTGGAACTAATTATGATTTTAAAACAAAAACAACAACTGTAAGTAATACAGCACATGAAAGTATGAAAGGATATGATTTGTATCTTGATTTTAAAGAATCTTCTTTTAAGATATTTAAAGATACTATTGCTAAACATACTATTGATTTAAATCCACTAATTGATAGGCTGATAAGCAAAGAAGACAGGCTTAATCTCACTCCTTCAACACTCACAGTAGAAGAAAAATTTGATGATATGAATATTAAACTTATTTTTCAAAGTATTTATATTAATAATGAAAAAGATAGTTTGCCTAGAATTAATAACGCTAGTGCTTATATTCTTTTAAAATTGAAAGAAAATGCTCAACAGAATTAAAATTGAAAACATATTATTTTTAGATATAGAGACGGTTCCTGAGGTAGAAAACTTTTCAGAGTTATCTGAAGAAATGCAAGAATTGTATGCACAAAAAACACAGTACCAACGTAAGGATGAGCAAACAGCAGAAGCATTTTATGAGCGAGCTGGTATCTGGGCAGAATTTGGTAAAATAATCTGTATCTCAGTTGGTTTTTTTGTTAGTGTTGATGGCAAACGAAATTTTAGAGTAAAATCTTTTTCAGGAGATGAAATTGAAATATTGGAAGCATTTAAAAAGTTATTGGAAAACCATTTCAACAAATCAAATCAGTTATTATGTGCTCATAACGGTAAAGAATTTGACTTTCCGTATATAGCAAGACGAATGATAATCAATAAAATCACCTTACCTGAAAAATTGAATTTATTTGGTAAAAAACCATGGGAAGTTGCACATCTAGACACCTTAGAACTATGGAAATTTGGCGATTACAAGCATTACACTTCCTTAAAACTATTAGCAAATATTTTAGGAATTCCTTCCCCTAAACAAGATATTGATGGGAGTGATGTTGCTAGCGTATATTATAAAGAAAACAATCTTGAAAAAATTGTAAAATACTGCGAAAGAGATACCATTGCTGTGGCACAATTATTATTGAGGTATAACAATTTAGATATCTTGAAAGATGATGAGATTACGTATGTTTGATCTATAAATTCCCCTCTTGAGAGGGGTTAGGGGTGTGTGAAAAATCATGAAAAATCGTAAAATTATTCCATATAATCCAAAACTTAAAGAACTTGCTAGGCAATTACGTAATAATTCTACAAAAGCAGAAGTTATATTATGGCTTAAATTAAAAGGAAAACAAATGTATGGCTATGATTTTCATCGTCAAAAACCAATAAATAATTTTATACTTGATTTTTTCTGTAATGAATTGATGCTAGCAATTGAAGTTAATGGTTATTCTCATGAACTTATTGAAGTTTATAATAAAGACTTAAAAAAAGATAAAAAACTAAATGAATTAGGCATTACTGTTTTACGTTTTTCAGACTATCAAGTATTAAAAGAAATGGATAACGTTTTACGAGCAATTGAATGGTTTATATTTGAATTTGAGAAAAAATAAAACACACCCCTAACCCCTCTCAAGAGGGGAATTTAGCTTTCCAATTTTATAGAAAGCTCTAACCATCGTTCTTCTTTTGTTTCAATAGAATCAATAATATCTTGTAATTTTTGAGAGGTTTCAGTTATTTCCCCTGAAGTAACTTCATTGTTTTCAAATAACTTTTCAAGAGCAGATTTTTCTTTTCCTAATTTTTCAATATCTTTTTCTAATTGCTGAAATTCATTTTGTTCATTATAGGACAACTTCCCTTTTGAAGGAGGTTTTACACGTGTGTCAATTTTCTTTTCTTTGACAGTTTTTTTACTTGGTTGAGAGTCTTCATAGCTCCTATAATCTGAATAATTACCGGGAAAACCATTGATATTTCCTTCATTGTCTAGTATAAATAAATGGTCGACAATTTTATCCATAAAGTATCGGTCATGTGAAACCACTAACAGGTTTCCAGGATAATCGAGTAAAAAATTCTCTAAAACATTTAGTGTTAAAATGTCGAGGTCATTTGTTGGTTCATCTAATATCAAAAAATTAGGATTCTGAATTAAAACAGTACACAAATACAGACGTTTTAGCTCACCACCAGATAGTTTTTCAACGAAGTCATATTGTTTTTTTCTATCAAATAAAAAGCGTTCTAATAAATGTCCTGCAGAAATTTTTTGTCCTTTAGCAAGCGGAATATATTCACCAAATTCTTTAATAACTTCAATTACTTTTTGCCCTTCTTTAATAGAGATTCCTTTTTGGGTATAATAGCCAAACTTTACAGTTTCACCGATAATTACCTTCCCAGAATCTACGGAAATTTTATGGGTAAGGATATTTAAAAAGGAAGATTTACCGGTACCATTTTTACCAATAATACCAATACGTTCACCACGCTTAAAAACATAATCGAATTTATTTAAAACAACTTTTTCATCAAATGCTTTTGACACATTATGCATCTCAACTATTTTACTACCTAAGCGCTCCATATTAATTTGAAGTTGTACTTTATGATTGTTTCTTCGTTGATGTGCTTTTTCTTTTATTTGGTAAAAATCATCAATTCTAGATTTCGATTTTGTAGTACGTGCCTTAGGCTGACGACGCATCCAATCCAGCTCTTTTTTAAAGAGGTTTTTAGCTTTATTAACCGTAGTTTGTTCAGTAGCTAACCGTTCTTCCTTCTTTTCTAAATAATAAGAGTAATTACCTTTATAGGTGTGTAATTTACCTTGATCTAATTCTACAATTTCATTACATACACGTTCTAAAAAATAACGATCATGTGTAACCATAAAAAGTGTAATTTTTTCCTTTTTAAAGTAATTTTCTAACCATTCTATCATTTCCAGATCTAAATGGTTTGTAGGCTCATCTAGAATAAGTAGATTAGGTTTATTAATTAAAATGATGGCTAATGAAAGTCTTTTACGCTGACCACCTGAAAGATTCTCAATTTTTATGGTTAGGTCATCGAGTTTTAATTTATAAAGTATTTGCTTGTATTGTGTTTCAAAATCCCAGGCATGGTGTTGTTCCATCAGATCAAAAGCTTTTTGATAAGCTTCTTCATTTTCAGGGTTCTTCAATGCATTTTCATATTGTTGAACAATTTTTAGTGTTTGATTATCTGAACTAAAAATAGCCTCTTCAATAGTTTCTTGAGAATTCAAATTATCTGTTTGGGTCAAATAAGCAATATGAATTCCTTTTCTGGAAACTATTTGGCCGGAATCCGGCTGATCTAAACCGACAAGGATATTTAAAATTGACGTTTTTCCTGTGCCGTTTTTAGCTATAAAAGCAATTTTTTGGTCTTTATTGATACCAAAGGAGAGGTCTTCGAACAGAACTCGTTCTCCATATGATTTAGATATGTTTTCTACAGATAAGTAATTCACTAGCTTGATTTAATCGATTGTAAAGAAACTAAAAAAACCCGAGGAAAACTTCAATACTACTTAGTTTAAAAAGTGGTATATTTATAAGGAATTATGAATTTAACCAGAGAAGAAAAACAAATATTTAGAACCTTACTTTTTAAACATCAAGATGGAGTAGCTATAACAAATATAATAACTGCTTTAGAGCATAAAAAAGTATTTAGTTTCTTAGAAAATGAAAAAGAAACGATCCTTCAAAAAATAGCGGATAAATTTCCTGAATTTCATAAAGGATATTTGAATGTTGCGTTGCGAAGTTTGGCATCGCAAGGACATTTTAGATATCAGGTTGGAGCAGATAAAATTACAATTTGTTGCACACCAAAGTTTGAAAACCTCAGAAAATACATTCAGTATTATATTGAATTTGCTGAGGTTTATCAGATTCATCTAAAGTTATTAAAGATGCAGTTTAATAATACAATAACAATAGATGATAAATTGATTGAGTTTTCAAAAAAGTTAAGCCATCTTAAAATCGAGAATAAAAATAGCCACTATTTTCAAGATGAAGTTTTAGTACATCTTGAAGGGTTATTACTAATTCCGGTTTTAGTGTATCTTAATTTTAATGCAGATGTGGAAGATATCAATGTTTTAGAATTAGTTGATAATAATAAGAGCATTCAATTTTTTTTAGAAAACCTATCGCTTTTACAGGGTGGAAAATTCACCAAAAAAGGACAATTCTTGTTTGATAAAAGCTATGCTTATGGCGTTACAACATCCTATTTACCTATAATGTCAAACATGGAATCGTATTTATATGACGATTTTAATCAGTTTTTTGAAAGAGATGCAGAAGGAAATGAACAACATGTATTCAGAACCATAAATGTTTGGGGAAGTGGTGGTTCACACGAAACGTATTTTAAAAAAATAGACACTATTCTTACAGATATTTTTAACAAACCCATTGAACAACAACCCAAAGGAATTATTGATGTAGGTTGTGGTAATGGCGCCTTATTAGAACACATTTTTAATCTTATTTGGAATAATACGAGCCGTAAGGAAGATCTACATAAGAATAAGCTTATTTTAATTGGTGCAGATTATAATAAAGAAGCTCTTTTAAGTACACAACGGAATTTAAAAAAAGCAGATGTTTGGGCAGAAGTTGTTTGGGGAGATATTGGTAACCCAAAAGAGATTGATAAAAAATTACAAGAGCTATATAATGTAAAATTGTCTGATCTGTTGAATATTCGTTCATTTTTAGATCATAATAGACCATTTAATCCACCGAAAGAGAAAAATAAATTCTCACATTTATCAACGGGTGCTTTTGCAACAAGAGGGAAATTTTTAAAAAACATAAAAGTAGAACAAAGTTTGGTTGAACACTTAAAAAAATGGAAGCCTTATATTGATAAATATGGATTGCTATTAATTGAATTACATACACTGAATCCTGATATGGTAAGTGTTAATCTTGGAAAAACACCATGTACAGCCTATGACGTTACTCATGGGTTTTCAGACCAATATATTGTTGAAATCGATGTGTTTAATAAAACTGTAGAAAGAGCAGGATTAACTATTGACAAGAACCATCATTACAAATTCCCAAATTCAGAACTGTCAACGGTTAGTATTAATTTGATCTCTTAATTTTACCAAATAATGCTCTTTTAAGTATTTTAACTTTACATTAAGATCCTTTTTATACGGATTCAACAAATAGACGTTACTTTCTTTCATTCTATAGATGCTGCTGTCTTTTCTTATTCCTATATCAACAGTGATTAACTCATTTTCAATAACTCCTTTTCTTACAATTCTAATGGTATAATATTGAATATCTCTATTCCAATCATGAATGGTAATTTCATTAAAATCTGAAATTTCCGGGTCATTGTATAAATTTCTCTGGCCAATTTCTGAATTTAAATAGGCATGAAAGTCATCAAAGTGGTAATGAGGGTTATTATTATCAATATTTCGATAAGTACGCCTATCGCCTTTATTTAAAATAAATTTTTTAATTTTTTCAAATTCTTTTATTGATAAAAGAGCTGTTATTTCAATGAATTCATCCATATTAAGATTTGCTAATGTTTCGATTGATATTATTTCAAGAATTTCTTCTTGAGTGGTTGAATCATAAATTTCTTTTATTGGATCTTCATCATGAGTATCATTTTCAAGCATGGGTTGTACTGTATAAGAACCCTCCATACCTAATGATTTCTCGCCTGTAATTTTATCTATATGAAACTGGTTATAAGAATGTTCATTGGTTATGGATATATGATAATCTTCTCTTTCAAAAACTGTACAATCAAAACCATCAACGGGTATTCCGGCATGTTTTTTCACAAATTTAATTTTTTCTTTTTCTTTTTCAGAAGGAATAAAAAATCGAGACTTATCATAAGACCAATCCTCAAAAGGAGTAACTTTTTTATTGATTAAATCGACTTCAATATCATGGTCTAATGAAACCTTTCCCATGGGAATAAAACGAATTCGTCTTTTAAATTCAACAAAAGCTTT
The DNA here is from genome assembly GCA_964463085.1 of uncultured Flavobacteriaceae bacterium. GTDB lineage: Bacteria > Bacteroidota > Bacteroidia > Flavobacteriales > Flavobacteriaceae > Aureibaculum. The sequence goes on from CAYXAZ010000014.1 coordinate 26,498, forward strand.
TGTTTTATTTACCCATACATTTATCTCATAGTCTTTAGGATTAATTTTTAATAAAGGCACTTTTTCTTCAAGAATATCGAAAGCATATGCAATTATAGCTCCTTTACCTTGTATCATTATTTCTTTGGTAGTGTTATCCATAGTTTGATTTTGAGAAAATAGTAATGTAATGTTCAAAAGTATACATACTAATATGGAAATCGTTTTCATCTTTAGTGATGTGTTTTTTCTTCGTTTAGAGTTATTAATCGTCCAGTCAATTAGTTCTCGTGTTTTAAAATTAATAAAACTATGATTTACAGCAATTTAGATCTTTTAAAAACTGATATAAACGATGTTCCCATTAATAAAAAATATAATTGTTATAAATGCCTAAATAATTTTAATCGAGAATCTTCTTCACCAATTATTGTCAGTGCAATCAGGCGCAAAAAATGACCTCCAATACTGTAATTTTTAGATATATTTTTACTCTTTGAGTTTCCATGACTTAGAAATTTTATTGCTGGTTTGTCTATAGATAATTTGGTTTGAGTATCAAGTATGAACCAATCTTGATGTGTATCAATAACAACAACAAACTCATCTTCTCCAGTACTATCTGGTTCGAACATGGTAAATACTTCTTCTCCATTTAAAAATACAGGTGTCGATATACCCAAAGTTGTATCAAAAGCTGCGGCACCATAATCAGGAAATGAAAAACCATCATGGAGTTTAAGTATCTCTTGGTATGACTCAGGAAGTATTGAAATATCTCTTTCTGAAGGAGCAGAACACACTAACTTACCAATATTACCGGAAATAGTCAAGATAGAAATCGTTAGTCTGTTATCTACAATTTCAACTTCTCTAACACGATTAATAATATCGGTTAATATACCTTGACATTCAGGAGAATCCACTAAAACAGAAAGATGTTTTATTAACTTAGTTTGAAGGAGCTTTATATTATTGATAGTTACTAATTCTTCCCAATATTTAGGAATAGAAGGAGAACCGGTCTCTTTTTCCTCTTGACTTTCATTTTTTTCTAATCTGTTTCCAAAGAGTGCTTTTAAGAGTTTTTCTTCTGGTGTTTCTTGTTCGTTAATACTCATAATAATTTTTATGTACTACTGGTTTTATTAATTTTAAAGGCTTTTTTCTACTATCATGTCCACGAGATTACGGATATATCTTAAAAACTCTCTATACCTTAATCCGTGGGTAGAGAGATCTTTTAGTTTGACATTATTGGTTTCAGGCGGATATGCTGTTAGCATAAAAAAGGAAGATTCTCCTCTGAATTTGAGGGCATACTCTTCTCGTGATATAGTATATTCACTCAATTCATCAGAGTATGGAGATTCTTTTATTAACAAATAATTTTCAATAGTCAGATATTTAAGATTCTCTTTATGGTTTTCTATATTTTTTCTTCCGGAAAGAGTTATTTTATTCAATAAATAAAAAATAAAGAATAGTACTAAAACTACAATTATAAATATTTTTATCAGTTTCATATATCTAGTTTTATATTATGTTTTTGAGGAGGCTCTGACCAAGTCTAATAATTTTGTTATTTTTTATTCTTCATCTGTTTCATATACATTTGTATCTACATCATATTTTTCTTGGGCTCTCTTAACAAAAACGCTATCTGTTTCTGCTCCTAAAGCTCTTTCTGTAGGAGATGTTGATTCAAATAACCAAACCATTCTTTTTGATGGAGAAGGCGATTTTTCTTGGGTTTCTAATCTAGAAATGGCTTCTAAAAAAACTTCTGTTCTTATTGGGTCATCCTTAGTATTTTTTAATGCCTCTTTTAAAAACGGTAATGCTTTTTTACAATTTATATCGGCAAGTAAGGCAATAATATATTCCATATTATCATCTATTTCGCTATTTTTAAAATACGTTAATGCTTCTTCTTGATTGTTTTCCATGAACCATTTTGCATATCTTGTTTGCAATACAAATTTATTTTCTTGATAGTGTTTACCAGTTACTGTAATTGCTTTACCTAAAACATCTAAGTCGATTTGTTTTGAAAATAAGGTAAGATAGATTGCCATATAACCTGATGTTTGATTAACGTGATAACTTCTTTTACGATCAGAAGCAAATGTATAGGCCTCAAATACTTTATCACTAAGTTTTTCTCTTATTTCTGGTGGCAATAGAATTATTGCTTTTGTAATTGCCAAGTAAATATCGCCATTAAGGTTATCACCCAAATAATCGTACTCTCTAGTGCGGAACGCGTACTCTTTTGCTTCTTTATATGCTCTTGAAAAAAAGCTTTCAATTTTATATTGTTCTTCTTCTATTTTAAAACACTTTGCTAATGCAAGAAAGGCATCTGTATTAACAGGATAATCTGTTTCGGTTTTTAATGCTTCTTTTGCATCATCGTATATTGCACTGTCATTTTCAAGACGAACAAGAAGATCATATTTTTTAGGAGTAAAAGAGATGGCAAATTTTGCCAACATAATAGGTAACATTTCTTCATTAGAATTGGCTATTTCTTCAAAGTACAATTCAATATATGTTGCATATAATTTTTCAATAAATGATTTGTATTCATAATAATCAGTATTGAACCGTTCTTTTATTCCATTCTTTTTATGATAGAAGTAACCAAAGTCATATTTTTTTATTCGTTCAAGAAGAAATAAAGGATCATTTAGATCATTTGTTTCCAAGCGTTTTAAATCAGCAAGTATTTCTTTTTGGTAATCTTTCATTTTTTATAAAATTAGATAGTTATTAGATTCTTCTGTTATTGTTTAAGTACTACTTATATCGGTTATAGTATTACCGAACGTATTCATTCTACTTTATAGACTAATTTCATAGTAATTGATGCTGTCTTTTCTTTTGAGCTAGTATTGAATGTACCACCCCAAGAGTAATTTTCTTTTGAATTTTGACCTGTAATTTGAAAAATACCCATTTTTGCTGATTCTAATTCTCCGAGTTTTCCGCCAGAAAATTCAGATATTTTCTCAGCTCTGATTCTAGCGTCTTCAGTCGCCTTTGATATCATTTCAATTTTAAGGTCGGCAAGTTTTGTGTAATAATATCGAGGAGATTCAGAATATAATTGTATTCCTTTATTTAAAAGCTCTGTAATTTCTCTTGAAATATTTTCAATTTTAATTACTTCTTTAGATTCTATCTGAACAGACTGTGCTAATTGGTATCCGGAAAACTCTTCACCAATGTAATTACCACTTTCTGTATAGTTTGTTTTGGTTTTCCGTTTGGTTTCTACAGCACTAAAAATAAGATTACTTGCAGAGACTCCTTTTCCTGTTAAATATTGTTTGATTAACTCTTTATCTTTTTCTAATGTTAAATATGCTTGTTTTAAATCAATGTTTTCTGCTTCAAATTTTCCTTCCCATACAATAAGGTCAGAAGTAAAATCAGTCTTTCCTAATCCGGTTACTTGAATTTTTCCTTCAATTTTGTTTCTGTCAACATACGCTTTGCCAAGAAAAATAGAAGCGACAATTATTGCGATACTAAAAATTATTGCACTTGTTTGTTTTTTCATCTTTTTTTGTATTTAGTAATAATTATATAAGTTGCTTTTTTAATTACACAAATTTACTTTTTTAACAAAAAGTATAAAATACTATAAACCGTGAAGTTATATTCCCTGAAAATAGGGTGTAAATTAGTTAAACGAATATTTTTCGGGAATATTTTTTATTTAAAGTAAGCACTCAAAGCGCTAAATGGAGTTTAATCTCGTTCTCTTATCTGTTTACTAAGAAGATAAGTGATGGAAGAAAAGTGAAGGATAGCTAACTATATTTTAAACTCAGGTTTAAACTCTTTTTGATATTGCTCCCAATGTTCTTTTGTAGCCTTTTTAAGATCGTTTGTTGCAAAAAATTTCAAGAAAATTTCTAATTGATTCGGCGTATGATAACCTTTTATGGGCGCAATTAAATCTCCTTTTTCATCTAAAAAAACTATGGTTGGGTATGCTTGAACTCTAAAATAAGCAGCTAATTGATGTCCTGAATTTCTTCTTTTGGCTTTGGCAGGGTCATAATTGGGGTTTGTAAAAGTTTTATCTTTAAAAGATACCACATCATTACCTTCAGCATTAAATTTAACTGCGTAATAATTTTTGTTTACATAAGTAGCAACATCAGTATTTTGGAAGGTATTTTTATCTAACATTCTACAAGGACCGCACCAATAGGTATACATATCCATCATAATTTTGCGAGGTTCTTTTTCTTGAGCAACTACAGCCTCCTCTAAAGACATCCAATTGATTTTGGTGTCTTGAGCATTGCTGATATATATTATACTTATAAAAGCTAATATTAACAATATTTTTTTCATCTGTTTAATTTGATAGTTAAGACGCAAATACTATGCCTTAATTACAAGGGTAACGTTTTGATATGAGTATTTATTATATCAACGTACACCATGCATCATTTTTTTCATAAATGGATTGATTAGTATTAAAAGTAATCCAACTGTAGCTGGAATAATAGTGAATATTAAAAAGAAATAAGTCATTGAATATTGTTCAACAATAACATCTATATAACTACCAACTAATGCTGCTAGATAATTACCTGCAGCAATGGCCAGATACCACATCCCGAACATAACCCCAATTTTTTTAGGAGGAACTAACTTAGATACGTAAGATAAACCAACTGGAGATAAACATAATTCACCCATTGTGTGTAAGAGGTATGCCAACACTAACCATATCAAACTTACAGATGCAGTTTTAGCTCCTTGTGGAATGGTAGATGACCCGTAAGCTAGTACACTAAAACCTACCCCCAATAATATCATTCCTACGCCAAATTTTACAGCAGCACTTGGGTTATATTTGCTCTCCCACCATTTTGAGAATAAAGGTGCTAAACCAATGATAAATAAAGAGTTTAATATTAGAAACCACGAAGCCTCAATTTCTGCATTATCTTTAGGTAAGATTATACTTAGTTTCCAAAAAGCAATTCCCCAAATACTCAAAAAACTAATCCCTAAAATAATATTAGAAAGTGATATTTTTTTAAATGTTTGACTAAATAATTTATAGAGTACCCAAGTAATAACTCCAAGTGGAACAACGGTTATTAATGTATCTACTATTTTAAATATGGTTGCGGAGCTCCCTTCCAAAGCTCGTTGTGTATAATCTCTGGCAAAAATTGTCATAGATCCGCTTGCTTGTTCAAAAGCAGCCCAAAAGAAAACAGTTAAAAAAGCCAATATACCTACAACAATATATCTATCTCTTTGCACATTTGCAGGAACTTTTTGATCATTAATTTCTGGGTTTTCAATGGCATCAGATAAATCTACTTTTTTTGAAGGTTCTTTCCCTATATTACCAAAAATAGCTTTACCAAACCAGAATTGAAGTGTTCCTAAAAACATAAAAACACCAGCCAATCCGAAGCCCCAAGAATAACTTAGATTACTTGCAAGAAACCCACATAATAAAACGCCTAAAAACCCACCTGCATTTACACCCATATAAAAAATGGTAAAAGCACCATCTTTTTTATCAGGATATTTATCATATAAACCACTAATAATGGAAGTAATATTAGGCTTGAATAGACCATTGCCAATAATTAATAAACCAACACCTAAATACAAGGTTATTTCAGTTTCTAAAGCCATTGAAGCATGCCCTAATGTCATTATTAATCCGCCTAAAGCTACAGCTTTTTGATACCCGGTTAATTTATCGGCAATCCAACCTCCAATTATTGGAGTTAAATAAACTGAACTTGTATAAATTCCTAATAGACCAATAGCTCTATCTCGAGTCCATTCCCAACCACCATCAGCAAATGAAGAAGTTAAAAATAATACAAAAATGGCGCGCATTCCGTAATACGAAAAACGTTCCCACATTTCAGTAAAGAATAATACAAACAAAGCAGGTTTGTGTCCTAATAAACTGAACTCATTAGTTTTAACAGCATCCATAAATAATATAATTATAGTGATTATAAATAAAAAAGCCTTACGAAGTAAAATGTAAGGCTTTATAGAATATTTTTTAATTACTAGCTATTTCTGATAATCCAGAATCATCCATCTCTCTTTCATTATCTTCCGCTCCATGGGTGAGGGCTTTTAATTTTTTTAAGAATACCCAAATTAAGAGTCCAAAAAGGATGCAGAAAAGGGCAATTCCTGTAAAAACAGAAAATTCTCCAAACTTAGAAGCAGATTCACCTAATAAACCAGCTACCTTGTTCCCTAAACCTGTTGTTGCAAAGTATAAGCCCATCATTAGGGATGCATATTTTGCAGGAGCTAATTTAGTAACAAAAGAAAGTGATACAGGAGATAAGCTTAACTCTCCAATTGTATGAAATAAATATGCCAATACTAACCAATACATAGCAGACGATCCAGTGCTTTGAAATTGGCTTGAAGCCGCACTCATAAACAGAAAACCAATACCCATAATAATAAGACCCATTAGCATTTTAAATAGAGAAGTTGCTTCTTTATTTTTAAGTTTTCTACTAGCCCAATAGGAAGCAACTATAGTTCCTAATGTGATTATAAAAAAAGCATTTAGTGATTGAAACCATGAAGTAGGAACTTCCCAACCCATTAGCATTCTATTCGTATTGTCTTTAGCATAAATATTCATTAATCCGCCAGCTTGTTCAAAAGCACCGAAGAATACAATTACCATTAAAAATGATAATATTAATACTATAACTCTATCTTTTTCAATTTTAGTTAGTGGTTTTTTCAATAATTCTCTCTCTTCTTCATTTTCAGATTTTCCTAAGAAATTACCTACATCTTTTAAATATTTTTGTCCTGCAATAAATTGTATCAAACCAAATAGCATACAAATACCTGCTAAACCAAATCCATAATGCCAGCCATATCTTTCGCCAACATATCCAACAATCAAACTTGACAAAAATGCACCTACATTGATACCAATATAGAAAATAGTAAACCCTTTATCTCTTCGAATGTCTCCCTTTTTATAAAGTCCACCTACCATAGTTGATATATTAGGTTTTAACATACCAACACCGGCAATGATGAAGCCAAGACCTGTATAAAATGCCCACATTGCTTCAACAGCTAGAACAGTATGGCCAATTACCAATAGAACAGCTCCAACAATAACTGATTTTTTTTGACCTAAAAAATTATCTGCAATCCAACCGCCAGGTATTGAAGCTACATAAACAAGCATTGTATACCAACCATATAAGGCTAATGCTTCTCCATTTTCCCATCCTAAGCCTCCATTTTTATCAGAAGTCTTAGTTACTAGGTACAAAACAAGTAAGGCACGCATTCCATAATAAGAAAAGCGTTCCCACATTTCTGTAAAGAATAACACGTATAATCCTACCGGATGACCAAAAAGCTCTTTTTGATGCGGTTGTTTTGTAATTGTTGACATATATTTATGGAGTTTTATTAATGTTTAATTTCTTTTTTTGTAGTAAGTTGATTACTTGAATTTCCTAAGTTGTTGTCGATAAAAGTAGTCATTTTTTTATAAAGGTGTAAGCGAGTATTCAACCCTTTATAAATACCATGTGTCCTATCTGGATATACAAATAGATCAAATTGTTTATTGGCTTCAACGAGTGCATTTATCATACGCGTAGTGTTTTGTACATGCACATTATCATCGCCTGTACCATGTACTAATAAATAGGCACCTTTTAGTTTTTCTACATGATTGATGGGCGAATTATCATCATAACCACTAGCATTTTCCTGAGGTGTTTGCATATATCTTTCCGTGTAAACGGTATCATAAAAACGCCAAGAAGTTACAGGTGCTACAGCGATTGCCATTTTAAAAACATCTGCACCTTTGGTAATTGCTAATGACGACATATAACCACCATAACTCCATCCCCAAATACCAATATTATTTTCATCGATATAATCTAATTTACCCAATTCTTTAGCAGCCTCAATTTGATCTTCAATTTCGTATTTACCTAGTTCTTTATAGGTTACTTTTTTAAAAACAGCACCTTTAAAACCGGTGCCTCTACCATCAACACAGGCAATAATATATCCTTTTTGAGCCAACATTTGATACCAATAATCATTAGCGCTATTCCAACGATTTGCTACTTGTTGTGATCCGGGACCTGAATATTGATACATAAACAAAGGATATTTTTTATTTGGGTCAAAATCAGCAGGTTTTATCATCCAGGCATTGAACTCGCCATTGACGGTTTTTAATGTAAAAAACTCTTTTGCTGACATATTATAATCGGTCAATTTTTCAGCAAGTTCTTTATTGTTTTTTATCTCTTTGAGTTGTTTGCCCAATTTAGTATGATTTAATGTGTAGATTGGAGGTGTTCCGGCATCAGAATAGGTGTTAACATAATAATTAAAACTGTTGCTAAAGGCTGCGCGGTTAGTTCCTGTATTTGAACTCAATCTTTTTTTGTTTTCCCCGTTTAGCTTAACGGAATAAATGGTTCTATTTGTAGAACCATCTTCAACTGATTGATAAAAGATACGTTTTGTTATGGGATCATAACCATAGTAATTGGTTACTTCCCAATTACCTTTGGTAATTTGATTTAACAATTTTCCAAATGAATTATAATGATAGATATGATTATAGCCATCTTTTTCACTTGTCCAAATAAAACTATTATCTTTTAAAAAGGTCAAATTATCAGTAATATCAATATATGCAGTATCTTTTTCATTGAGGATAAGACGATTTTCCAGAGAATTCCCGTCAACAAATAATAGATTTAGATTGTTCTGATGCCGGTTTAAGGTAGTTACTGATAATGTATTCGACTCATTAGTCCACTCCATTCTAGGAATATAATATTGTGCTTTATCACCTAGATCAATTTGTTTACTAGATCTAGAACTCAAATTATACATATGTAAGGTAACATCTGCATTTTTTTCACCGGCTTTAGGATATTTAAAGACTTGTTGTGTAGGGTATAATGCTTTACCGTAAATATCCATTGAAAATTCAGGGACTTCAGTTTCATCAAAACGTAAAAAGGCAAGTTTGTCTGAGTTGCCATTCCATTGAAAAGCTCTTACAAAAGCAAATTCTTCTTCATAAACCCAGTCAGTAATACCATTGATGATTTTATTTTTCTCACCATCTACGGTGACTTGAACAGTAATATCTGAGCTTAGATCTTTAATATAGATATTGTTTTCATACATAAAAGCAACTTTGTTTCCATCAGGAGAAAAAGTTGGTTCTTGAATGCTATTTTCAGAGACCAATTGTAAATGCTTTGATGTTATATTGTATACATAATAAGTTCCTTTTGATGAATGACGATATATTTGTTCAGAATCAACACCTAATAATAATTTTGTTTCATCTTCATTGAATTCGTAACTCTCAAAAGATTTTATTTCATCTAAACTCTTACTATCAACTATCGTTTCAACTTTTTCAAGTGTTTTATAACTGTATTTATCTAAACTGGTGCTACCGGTTTTTCGATCAAAATTTTGAATAGTATAATAATCACCAATACTCATTGAATGAAATGAATTTAAACGATTGGTTCTAAAAGTTCCGTTTGACCAGATATCTTCAAGAGTAATATCCTTTTTTTGTGCTGTGACTGTTGCTGTAAAAGCAATAAATAGAATAAGTACTTTTTTCATTATAAAAAGATAATATTAGATTTAGATCCCGTTATACAACGGGATTAGTTCAACTAACTATTTTTAATTTGCAGCCCACAATTTTAAAAATAGAGTTTCACTAATAAAAAGATTGCCAAGTTTACGGAAATTTCATCAAAAACCGTCCCAAAAAATAGATATTTTAGATTTTGACAAGGCAAACGAAAAATTTACTAGTAAAAGATTTATACAGAATGATATCGCCCTGAGCATCCCGAGAATACGGGAGAAGGGTTGTTATATACTCTATTATTGAGATAGCTCATTAGCAAAATCCGAATTAAATACCTTATAACAACCAAGTCCTTGTTCTTTTATATTGTAGTGTAGCAGTCTTAAGGGCAAATGAATTAATAGAGATGCCCTTAAATCTTTTTTATTTCTTAGCAGTAATTCACAACCTGTAATAATTAGTATCTTTAACCCCTTTATAGTAAGCGACAAAACAAATGACCAAAACCGTAGTTGGATTTTCAAAACTAATCAAAGAAGAAAAAATTAAATGGTTGGCTAAGACCTATCTATCTGATAATAAAATAGCAATAACAACTCTAAAAGGTTATTGGAATGATGATAAACAGTTACAACAACTTCACGATGAGTTTATAGAAAACACCATTTCTAATTTTTATCTACCTTACGCTATAGCTCCGAATTTTATAATTAATGGGAGACCGTATGTAATACCAATGGCTATCGAAGAAAGCTCTGTAGTTGCTGCTTCTTCTTTAACGGCTAAATTTTGGAGTACACGAGGCGGATTTAAAACAAAGGTTATTTCTACTATCAAAACGGGACAGGTACATTTTATGTATAATGGTGATTTTAATGAGTTGCATAATTATTTTAATTCAATAAAATCAAAGCTCTTTGAAGCTACAGAAGGCATTACTAAAAATATGCGTAAACGAGGAGGTGGAATTTTAGATATTGAATTAAAGAATAAAACAGATAAACTACCAAACTATTATCAGCTACATGTTTCGTTCGAAACTAAAGATAGTATGGGTGCTAATTTTATCAATTCCTGCTTGGAAAGCATTGCAAAAGCTTTTCGTCCCGATAGCTATCGGGAAGAAGAGATAGAAATTATAATGAGTATTTTGTCTAATTATATTCCTGAATGTTTGGTTAGGGCAGAGGTAAGCTGTAAGATTGATGAACTTGGAGAAAATGCTGAGATGTTTGCAAAAAATTTTTATCAGGCAGTTCAGATTGCAAAAGTAGAACCTTACAGAGCGGTTACCCACAATAAAGGTATCATGAATGGTGTTGATGCTGTGGTAATTGCTACCGGGAACGATTTTAGAGCAGTTGGAGCCGGAGCGCATGCTTATGCAGCTAAAGATGGTCAATATAGAAGTTTAAGTCATTGCTCAATTAATGATGGGATCTTTAAATTTTGGATAGAAATACCATTAGCTTTAGGTACCGTTGGTGGATTGACAAAACTACATCCATTAGCAAAATTATCATTAGAGATCTTACAGAAACCATCTGCCAAAGAATTGATGCAAGTTGTTGCCGTTGCCGGGTTGGCACAAAATTTTGCCGCCTTAAAAGCATTGACAACAACCGGAATTCAACATGGGCATATGAAAATGCATTTACAGAATATATTGAATCAATTAGGTGCAACTCAAGAAGAAAAAATAGAATTAATGAACTATTTTGACGACAGACAAGTAAGTTTTAGTATGGCATCAGAAGCACTGGAAAAATTAAGAGTTACTAAACTGTTAGAATAACCTATTAAATTAGTTCTCGATACTATTTTTTATCAAAAAATCACTCGAACTGACATTTCGGAAACTATTTAACTCAAAATGCACAACAGGTCTACCAATACTTTTTTACTGTTAAATAACCAAACAAATTAGAATAGTTGAACTCTATGTGTTGATAGATTTTTTCTATACTTTTTTATGAGGCTTTTGATTACAAAGTTATTACCTTTGGGTTTGAAAAAATACTTCTCAAGGGATACATTGAGATAACAATAAATTGACATTCCCGTGAATCCCGATCCCGATAGCTATCGGGACTATCGGGAGGGAAAAATATAAATTTAACATAAAAACATAAATTATGGCTTTTGAACTACCAAAATTAGGCTACGCTTATGATGCGTTAGAACCACATATAGATGCTAGAACAATGGAAATACATCATACCAAACATCATAACGGATACACAAACAATCTTAACAATGCTATTGCAGGAACTGACCTTGACGGAAAGTCTATTGAAGATATTTTGACCAATTTAGATATGAATAATACTGCCGTTAGAAATAATGGTGGCGGTTTTTACAATCACAGTCTTTTTTGGACAGTAATGAATCCGGAAGGTAAAGGAAGATTATCAGGTGCTTTAGCAGATGCTATTAATGATACTTATGGTTCGTTTGACGCATTTAAAGACGCATTTTCTAAAGCAGCAGGTACGCGTTTCGGTTCTGGTTGGGCATGGTTATGTGTTCATAAAGGAGGCAAAGTAGAAATATGTTCTACTCCTAATCAAGATAATACTTTAATGCCAGGTGTTGGTTGTGGTGGCACACCTATTTTAGGCTTAGATGTTTGGGAACATGCATACTATTTAAATTATCAAAACCGAAGACCAGACTATATCAATGCATTTTTTAATGTAATTAACTGGAACGAAGTAGAAAAGCGTTACGACGAAGCAAAATAATTTATCATCCTGAACTTGTTTCAGGATCTCATCAAATTGATAAACAATTCGTCTTTGCGAGAAATTGCGATAGCAATTACGTGGCAATCTGTTTAAATAATAGATAATCATGTTGCTATGCTTTCTCGTTAAGACGTTTTTTATTTTTTGAAAAATGAACTCCAGAAATACTGCATTGATCCTTGCATTCTTAGCTGCACTGATCTACGGGATAAGCTTTACAGTAGCCAAAGATGTAATGCCGACATACATCAAACCTTATGCATTTATTGTTTTACGGGTTTTTGGTGCAACAATTCTTTTTTGGATAGCCGGTATATTTGTAGCCAAAGAACAGATTGAACGACAAGACTTTTTTAGAATATTTTTAGCTGCAATTTTTGGAACAGCATTAAATATGCTCACTTTTTTTAAAGGATTAAGTTTAACAACACCTATAAATGCATCAGTAATGATGCTTACCACACCAATATTGGTATTGGTTCTCTCTACAATTATTTTAAAGGAAAAAATAACATTCTTAAAAATATTAGGAATTTTTGTAGGACTGGCAGGAGCTTTTGTTTTAATTGTTTACGGACAAGAATTTGGTTCAAGTAAAGATGTTCTTTTAGGGAATTTTTTAGTATTTATTAATGCAACCTCTTATAGTTTTTATTTAATTATTGTAAAACGTTTAACAGATAAATACAATCCGCTTACTTTTATAAAATGGATGTACTTATTTGGCATATTTATGGTACTCCCTTTTGGTTTTTCAGAACTTCAAGAAATACAATGGCAAGAAATGTCAAGTAATATTTACTTTAAAGCCGGGTTTATAGTTGTTTTTACTACATTTTTCGCCTATCTCTTTAATATTTTTGCGTTAACAAAGCTAAAACCTACAACACTTAGTATTTTTATATACCTACAGCCGGTATTAGCTTCAATGTATGCACTATTTACTAAAAGCGACTCCTTAAATATAGTACAAATATTAGCGACACTATTGATTTTTTCAGGAGTGTATTTCGTGACTAAAAGCAATACTCCAAAGCAAATTGAAGCTTCCTAAGTTTTCTAGCAAGAACATTGTTATAATTTCCTTAAATTAGCCTAATTTTTATCTAAAGTATATGATACAATCTATGACCGGTTACGGCAAGGCAATAGTTGAACTTCCTCAAAAGAAAGTTACTGTAGAAATTAAAACATTAAACAGTAAAAATTTAGACTTAAATGTTAGAGTTCCTTCATTTTATAAAGAAAAAGAGTTAGAAATAAGAAGCAAACTATCAAGACAATTAGTAAGAGGAAAAATAGATTTCTCAATCTTTGTTGAGAGTACAGGAAGTGAAACAACCTCAGTTATAAATAAAGAAGTTGTCAATAATTATATTGACCAATTAAGAGCAATTGCCGTTACACCACCGGAAAATACATTAGAGATAGCTATGCGCTTACCGGATGCTTTGAAAACTGAACGAGAACAATTAGACGAAGACCAATGGACAGAAATAGAGGAAACCATTGGTGAAGCTATTGTGAAAGTGATAAAGTTTAGAGCCGACGAAGGAAACGTGTTAAAACAAGATTTTACCAATCGAATACAAACTATTCAGCAATTATCAGTAGATGTGGCAAATTTAGACGAAGAACGATTGATAAATGTACGAGAACGCTTAAAAAAAGCAATCTTAGAATTAAAACAAACTGTTGATGAAAACAGATTTGAGCAAGAATTGGTCTATTATTTAGAAAAGTTAGACATCACTGAAGAAAAAGTGCGATTAAGTAATCATCTTGACTACTTTTTACAAGAATTAAAGAGTGAGGTGTCTAATGGAAAAAAATTAGGATTTATTTCTCAAGAAATAGGTAGAGAAATTAATACAACCGGCTCAAAATCTAATTTTGCACCCATGCAAAAGGTAGTTGTGCAAATGAAAGATGAGTTAGAAAAAATAAAAGAGCAATTATTAAATGTTCTGTAACTATTTATAGTTACAGAAAGCTGAATTCAGTTCAGCTTCTGATAAATTACAACTTATTAATAATAAAAGATATACAAAATAACATACTATTCAGTATGAAAAATAATTAAAAGTATCGTAATTTGCTTTTAATCAGAATGATAATAATTCCACTCACATATTAAAAAAGACTAATGAGTATTTATTCAGTAGTATTAGAAAAGAATGAAATCTGAAAGAAATTCATATAAAAAAAAGGGTAAACTCTTGGTTTTTTCGGCACCATCAGGATCAGGCAAGACGACAATTGTTAGGCATTTATTAGGCTTAGATTATCTTAATTTAGAGTTTTCTGTTTCTGCAACATCAAGAGAGAGAAGAGGTGAAGAAGTTGAAGGAAAAGATTACTATTACCTATCAACTAAAGAGTTTAAAACCAAAATAAGAAATGAAGATTTTTTAGAGTGGGAAGAAGTGTATAGAGACTGTTTTTATGGAACATTAAAAAGTGAAGTAGAACGCATTTGGGCAAAAGGAAAGCATGTTATTTTTGATATTGATGTAGTTGGCGGACTGCGAATTAAAAAGAAATTCCCCGAAGAAACCTTAGCTGTTTTTGTAAAACCACCTAGTGTAGATGAGTTAAAAATTAGACTAAAAAAACGGAAAACAGAGAGTGAAGACAAAATCAATATGCGTATAGCTAAAGCTTCAGTTGAATTAGCAACAGCACCTCAGTTTGATAAGGTCATTAAAAATCACGATTTAGAGATTGCGTTGAAAGAAGCCGAAAGTCTTGTTGCGGAATTTGTTGGAGTTGATACAGAAAAGAGAAAAAAGAAAAGAGAAAAAAGAAGTTGAAAGCTCAAATAAAAAATGAGTTAATCTATAGTCTAACATCTAAAAGCGAAGCGGTCTAAAGTCTAAAAATGAAAAAAATAGGTTTGTATTTTGGCACATTTAACCCTATTCATATCGGGCATATGGCAATTGCCAATCATCTTGTTGAATTTTCTGATCTAGACGAAGTGTGGATGGTTGTTACACCTCATAGCCCATTTAAGAAAAAAGCCTCTTTATTAGCAGATAATCATAGGTTTCAATTAGTACAAATTGCTACCGAAGAATATCCAAAATTAAAACCTTCAAATATTGAATTTAAGCTTCCTCAGCCTAACTATACGGTAAATACGCTAGCGCATATTTCTGAAAAATATCCTCAACACAATTTCAGTTTGATCATGGGATCGGATAATTTAAGATCTTTCCATAAATGGAAAAATTATGAAGTTATTTTAGAACGCCATGATATTTATGTGTATCCAAGAGTTATTGAAGATGAAAGAATGATAACACAATTTGATAATCACCCGAAAATTCACAAAATAGATGCTCCTATTATGGAAGTTTCGTCAACTTTTATCAGAAGATCTATTGCAGATAAAAAAAATATCCATGCATTGTTGCCATGTAATGTTTGGAAGTATATTGATGAAATGAATTTTTATAAAAGCTAACTTTCCTATAGGATCTATATATAATCCTAAACTCAAAATTCCGTTGTATATTTGTTTTCTTAGAAGACTATTTAGTGACTGGTCGGAAACAGACTAATTTTATAAAAAGATTTATTTTTGTTGAGATTTGCATTTACTTTTTATGAGGTGATGCCTTAGCATCAAGCGATTAAAAATAAATACAAAGATTGCAAAAAGAAACTTTTTTAATTTTGCAATGTTTCCGACCAAGCACTATTTATACCCAAATTGGTATTACATGGCAAAAAAGAAAACAAATACAAATAAGCTTAAAGAAAAATTGACATTTAAGTATCGCTTTGTAGTCTTGAATGAAGATACTTTTGAAGAACGTTTCTCGTTTAAATTAAATCGTTTAAATGTTATTGTTTTAGGAGGCGTAATTTCTATTTTATTGGTAGGTCTTACTGCGATGATCATGGCATTTACACCTTTACGTGAGTATATACCGGGATATTCTTCTTCAGCGTTGAAAAAAAGAGCTTCAGACTTGGTATATAAAGTAGATTCATTACAACAACAATTGACGGTTAATGATGTATATATCCAAAATATACAACAGGTATTAACGGGTAAAATCAAAAGCACAATTATTAATAAAGACTCTATTGCTGAACAGTTGCGTATTGAAGATGCTGACTTAGCTATAACACCAATTGATTCAACTTTTAGAGAACATGTTGAGAGGGAAGAGCGGTACAGTGTTTTTGAAAAAGCAATCAAAAAAACAGACATCGTTTTCTTTGCACCTATTTCAGGAAAGATAACAGATATTTATAATCCCAAAGAAAAGCATTATGCTATAGATATAGCAGTACAAAAAGATACACCTGTTAAGGCTGTTGCTGACGGAACTGTTATATTTACCGGTTTTACCGCAGAAACAGGATTTGTAATTATTTTAGAACACACCAAAGGTTTTTTGTCTGTTTATAAGCACAATGCTTCTATACACAAAGAGCAAGGTGATCTGGTAAAATCTGGCGAAGCTATTGCCAATGCAGGTTCAACGGGAGCATTATCTACCGGACCTCATTTACATTTTGAATTATGGAATGATGGTTACCCTGTAAATCCGTTGAATTATATAGACTTTAAGTAATGGGCATTAAATCCATTTTTGCTGTACCTATTGCCAGGCGAATTCAGAAACGAATCTATAAATGGGCAAACCAGCCTGAAAAAACACAACAAAAAGTTTTTAAAAAATTAATAACACAAGCTAAACATACCTCTTTTGGTAAAGATCATAATTTTAGCGCTATCTTCTCTTATCAGGATTTTAAAGAACAAGTTCCGGTGAGAGATTATGAGGCATTAAAACCCTATGTAGAACAAATATTAGAAGGGAAATCAGATGTACTTTGGAAAGGAAAACCTCTGTATTTTGCTAAAACTTCAGGTACTACTTCCGGTGCTAAATATATTCCCTTAACAAAAGCTTCTATGCCGTATCACATTAAAGCAGCACGTAATGCATTGCTGATGTATATTGCTGAAACCGGTAATGCGGATTTTGTAAATGGCAAACTTATCTTTTTACAAGGAAGCCCGGTTATTGATGAGAAAAACGGAATTAAAACAGGAAGATTATCAGGCATTGTTGCTCATTATGTACCGGGTTATTTACAAAAGAACAGAATGCCAAGCTGGGAAACCAATTGTATTGATGATTGGGAAACCAAAGTAGATGCCATTGTTGAAGAAACGCTAAAAGAAGATATGACGCTTATTAGCGGAATTCCTTCTTGGGTGCAAATGTATTTTGAAAAATTGACGGCAAAAACAGGAAAAACTATCAATGAGATCTTTCCGAATTTTAATTTATTCGTTTATGGAGGTGTAAATTATGAACCATATCGGAATAAGTTTGAAAAATTGATCGGAAAAAAAGTAGACTCCATAGAATTATTCCCGGCTTCTGAAGGTTTTTTTGCTTTTCAGGATAAACAAGATGAAAAAGGAATGCTCTTACTATTAAATGGAGGTATTTTTTATGAGTTTATCAAAGCAGACGAGTTTTATGATGAAAATCCAAATAGAATTTCAATAGCTGATGTTGAATTAGGCGTTAATTATGTACTGATAATTTCTACAAATGCAGGATTATGGGCATATAATATTGGTGATACTGTAGAATTTACTTCATTAAAACCTCACAGAATTATAGTTACAGGTAGAATTAAACATTTTATTTCGGCTTTTGGTGAGCATGTTATTGCAAAAGAAGTAGAACATGCATTAAAGGAAACAGTTGAAGGAACAGATATTGCTGTAAATGAGTTTACGGTAGCTCCACAAACCAATCCTGAAAACGGATTGCCCTATCATGAATGGTTTATTGAGTTTGAAACTGCACCAGAGAACATGGGTGATTTTTCCATTAAAATGGATGCTGTTATGCAACAGCAAAATTCCTATTATTTTGATTTAATAGATGGGAAAATTTTAAAACCACTTGTTATTACAAAAATTAAAAAAGGAGGATTCCAAAATTATATGAAATCTGTTGGTAAGTTGGGTGGACAAAACAAAATACCACGTTTATCTAATGATAGGAAAATAGCTGATAAATTAAGCCCATCCTAAATCCTTCCCATCCCGATAGCTATCGGGATGACCTTTAAAAATCAATAAATATAGACACATGAAAGTAATATCCGTAAATCTAGGAGAAAGAAAACAAGTACAATGGCGAAATAAAACCATTGAAACAGGAATCTATAAGTTTCCTGTAGAGTCTCCTATCTTTTTAGGTACAGAAGATGTGCAAAACGACAATGCAGTCGATAGAAAATATCACGGAGGTATAGAGCAAGCAGTTTATGGCTATAGCGAGAATTATTATGAATATTGGAAAGAATTATATCCTGACCTCAATTGGAATTATGGTATGTTTGGTGAAAATTTAACAATTACCAACTTAGACGAAACCAAGATACATGTAGGCAGTATTTATCAGTTGGGTGAAGCCAAAATAGAAGTTACAAAACCTAGGCAGCCTTGCTATAAATTGGGTATCAGATTTAACAATCCGAAAATCATCAAACAGTTTTGGAATTCTACTAAAAGTGGTATTTATTTCAAAATATTAGAAACAGGCTATGTTGCTAAAAATGATGAGCTAGTTTTATTAGAAAAAGCAACAAATAATCCTAATATCGCTGAAGTATATCAATCAAAAAGAATCAAAAAGGGCAAATAAAAAACCCGAACAAATTTATTCGGGTTATACTTCAAATCTTTCTCAAGAAAATATCTCCGCTTATAGTTTCAAGTTTTAAATAGGCATTTCCTTTTTTTACTGTTCCTGAAACTCTTTGACCAAATGATTTCTTGTTACCTTTACCAAAGTCAATATCTAGATCAGAATATATACCACCTGTTAATGTTTTGGCATTAAAAGTTGCGTCAGAAACATAAACATCTATATCACCACTAATGGTTTTTAAATGCATATTTTCAGAATGTTTTTTTACGTCAATATTGCCACTAATTAAATCGAGTGTTAAGTCTCCAATATAAGCAGTCGTCTTAACATCTCCAGAAATACTTTTTATTTTTAGCTTCATATTTCTTGGAATATTTAACACATAATTTATAACAATACTATTATTACAAGTGCAGTATTTATAACTTTTACAATCATTATTATTTTTTCTAAAATTATTTTGATGCTCTTTAAAAAAGGATTCATAATCTGATTTCACAGTTAATGTACCTCCAATATCTTCACCTTTCAAGCTATAATAATCATTACCTTTATTTTGATTGATATTTACTTCTGCCTCTATAGAGACTTCATTTTTATCCCAGTTTTTTACAACAATATTATTAGCGAATTTCAGATGTACAAATACATCTTCGAGATTAGAGCTTTTAAATGTTTTCACAACTTTTTTTTGAGCGTTTAGGCTACTAAAGGTCAATAGTAATCCTATGAATAAGAGTAATTTTTTCATTTTTAGTAATTTAATGGCTATTCTTTTTTTCTTAAATAAATGTTGCCCATACTAGAACGAAGCGTAATTTTTACACCACCTTTATTTAAATTGTCCATTATTTTTTTAGTTCCTCCAACATTTTTTAATCCTTTTTTTGATGGAGCTCGTAAATTAAAGTTTGTGTATATAGTACCCATAGTTTTTAATTCTAAACTAGCATTGGTGTTTGCAGGAATACTTATATCTATTTCACTTACATTTGAGCTTATAGTTATGGGTGAAGATTGACTCACAGTAATAAAATCAATATTAATTGCCCCAACATT
This sequence comes from uncultured Flavobacteriaceae bacterium, assembly GCA_964463085.1. GTDB lineage: Bacteria > Bacteroidota > Bacteroidia > Flavobacteriales > Flavobacteriaceae > Aureibaculum. The sequence continues at coordinate 46,645 of CAYXAZ010000014.1, forward strand.
AGTATGAGCAGTAATTGGTCCTGTAATGTTTTTCATATTAATACTTCCTACATTTGTATCTGCCTCTATTTCAGACGAAAAACCTTCTAGAGTTAGATTTCCTAAATTCCCACAATCAATAGATACATTCATACTTTTAGGAAGTGTAATTGTAATTCCTTTACGTTGAAAGTGTGATTTTAAATCTCTAACAATTAGAATATCACCTTCAAGTTTAATTGACAAACCGAACCCTCCGGTATTATCTTTACCATCAGGGTATATTGCAGTGAGTCCTTTGGCTTTATCATTACGAGTTTCATTATAATCATCACAATCTCCTATTTCACAAGGGTATAAATTTTTTATAATCAATTCTTTGGTATTTCCAGCGATAATTTTAGCCGAAGTATCGGTTTCAATTTGTACTTTTTTCACGCCCTCTAAAGAATGTTTGTATTCCTTTTTACTTTGCGCATTTATAGCACATGAGATAAATAATAGTATAATAATTTTTTTCATAATTTCTAAAATATTTTTATTACAATAAGTTTGATATACTATACTGTAGTTCTTGTTTTACATAATTTGGAACATCTTTGTTATTCAATAATTTTTTCATTGGTTTAAGCGCTCTTTTTTCTTGAATTTTAACTAAAATTTGAATTAATTCTATTTGTATACTTGAATCTTTTTCAGTTTCTAACGATTTAATTAAAGCAGATTTCACTATTTCTAATGATGAAAATTTTGAAAGAGCTTCGGCTGCAGACAATCGCACATTGGTGTTTTTATCATAAAACAATCGGTTGATTAAGGCTTGAATTATTTCTATATCAGTATTAGTAAATTTTTCTGAGTAGCTAACAGCTAGTATTCGTTTACTTGCAGATTGATTTTCAATCAATGCTAATAATAATTTTTCATCTTTTACTTTTTGTTGTGATGAAGTTGCAATATCATTATTGGGAGTCTCTGTTTGATATTTTCCTAAAAAGAAGGCACTTATAATCAAAACAATACTTGCTGCTACACGGAAATAGGATTTCCAATAAATTTTGGGTTGTAGTTTCACAACTTTTATCTTCAGATTTTTCTTTTCTTCTGATAGCATTTTCTCAAAATTATTGCGTAGGTTTTCACTGGGATGCTCTATAATATCATTAGGGATTATGGACAACAATTCTTGCATTACTTTTAATTCAGTTTTGCAATTCTCACAGGTATTCATGTGATTTACAAACTCGGCAGATTTTTTTTCTGATAAGTTTTTTTCTATATAATCAAGGATACTATTTTTAATTTTATCGCATTTCATCATCTATATATTTTGGAAATAAATTTCTTTTAATTTT
>CAYXAZ010000015.1:0-46804 GCA_964463085.1 uncultured Flavobacteriaceae bacterium
TACTGCTTACTGCTTACTGCTTACTGCTTACTGCTTACTGCTTACTGACTATTTTTCCATCACGCATTTCTAACTTTCTATCTGTCATATTTGCCAGTTCATTATTATGGGTAACAATAACAAAAGTTTGATTGAACTCATCGCGAAGCTTAAAAAAAAGTTCATGTAAATTTTTAGCTGAAGCTGAATCTAAATTTCCACTGGGTTCATCAGCGAAAATAACTAGAGGTTTGTTAATTAAAGCTCTAGCTACTGCTACACGTTGTTGTTCACCACCGGAAAGTTCACTTGGTTTATGATCAATTCTATCTGAAAGTCCTAAAAAAGCTAAAATCTTAGTAGCCTCTTGCTCTACTTGTTTTTTAGGCTTATTGGCTATAAAAGCAGGAATACAAACATTTTCTAAGGCTGTAAATTCAGGTAACAATTGATGAAACTGAAAAATAAAACCAATATGTTCATTCCTAAATTTTGATAAAGATTTGTCTTTTAGTTGTAATACATTTTGCTCATTGAGTACCAACGCAGCATCATTATTATTGGCAGGTTTATCTAATGTGCCTAAAATTTGTAATAAGGTGGTTTTTCCGGCACCTGAAGGGCCTACGATTGCAACTATCTCTCCTTGATTAATATGTACATCTACACCTTTAAGAACTTCTAAATCACCATAAAATTTATGAATATTTTTTGCTGTAATCATGCTTAATTATAAAGGATGTGAAATTACATAAATAAAATGAGTTATAATAAAATGAAATTCCCAAAAAATAAATTCCAAAGCCGTAAGCTATAGATCAAAGAATAAAAATTAATAGCTAAAAACTAAATAACATTACATTTTATATGAATGATGACAACTATAATATAGAACAAATCAATGAATATCAATTAATTATAGGATTAGTCCTTTGTCTTATGCCTTTAAGCGATTTATGCTGTCCCGACGGTTCGGGAGTTTCAGTAAGCGACCTTAAGGGCATCTCTATTAATTCATTTCTTTCAAAAAACAATTAGAATAAATGATATGCGAGGTACATTTTTTTTGAAATAGTTTTTCTATTTCAAAAAAAATTACTGAAGCAGATTGTTTGTTATCATTGTTCCCAAAGGGTTTTCAGAGCTTTCCTTATACTTCATAAAATTCACTTGCATTATCTCGATAGTGCTTCATAAATTTTATTCGCCTAAGAAAAGTTCTGAAAATTTTGATGTGAATGAATTAATAGAGATGCCCTTTAGTATTTAAAGATTGAGAATTAATAATTTTATTCAAATAATGGTCTACTATTCGCATTTGGTTTGTTATTTTTGTACTATAATGTTTTCAAATATTTTAAGATGAACTTACACGAATATCAAGGAAAAGAAATATTAAACAGTTTTGGCGTTAGAATTCAGCGTGGTATGGTTGCTCATAATCATAAAGAAGCTGTAGAAGTTGCTAAACAGTTGGCAACTGAAACCGGAACGGGTTGGTGGATTATTAAAGCACAAATTCATGCCGGTGGGCGTGGTAAAGGAGGTGGCGTAAAACTAGCTAAAAGTTTAACAGAGGTTGAAACAATTTCTGAAGATATTATCGGAATGATGCTAAAAACACCACAAACTCCACCTCAAGGAAAAAAAGTAAATCAAGTATTAATTGCTGAAGATGTTTATTATCCCGGAGATAATGAACCAGAAGAATATTATATGTCAGTCTTGTTAAATCGTGAAACAGGTAAAAATATGGTGATGTATTCTACCGAAGGAGGTATGGATATTGAAGCTGTTGCTGAAGAGACACCACATTTAATTTTCACAGAAGAAATTGACCCATTGATTGGATTATTGCCTTTTCAAGCACGAAAAATTGCCTTTAATTTAGGCTTATCCGGTAGTGCATTAAAGGAAATGGTAAAGTTTGTTTCTGCCTTATATACAGCTTTTATAAAATCTGATTCTTCAATGTTTGAGATCAATCCTGTATTGAAAACCTCAGATGATAAAATTTTAGCAGTTGATGCTAAAGTTACCTTAGATGATAATGCATTATTCAGACATAAAGATTATGCTGAAATGCGTGATTTACGTGAAGAAAACCCTATTGAAGTTGAAGCTAAAGCTGCAGGATTAAATTATGTTGATCTTGAAGGGAATGTTGGTTGTATGGTAAACGGAGCTGGATTGGCAATGAGTACAATGGACTTGATCAAACAAGCAGGAGGAGAGCCGGCAAACTTTTTAGATGTTGGTGGTACTGCTGATGCTAAACGTGTTGAAACAGCCTTTAGAATTATTTTAAAAGATACGAATGTCAAAGCAATTTTGGTAAATATTTTTGGTGGTATTGTACGTTGTGATAGAGTAGCACAAGGTATTGTTGATGCCTATACCAATATGGGAGATGCTATAAATGTACCAATTATTGTACGTTTACAAGGTACCAACGCTAAAGAAGCAAAAGAGTTGATTGATAACAGTGGTATGGAAATTATTTCTGCTACTGAGTTTCAAGAAGCTGCCGATAAGGTACAGGAAGTGCTTTCTTAAAAAAGCATGTCATTCCTGCGAAGGCAGGAATCTGGTGAATAAAAGTTAAAAAGAGCTGATTTTCAGCTCTTTTTCTTTTACCTTGAAAAACCACCTGCTTAGCTGGTGGTGATGTTTGGCTTTGTCTATTTTTTCAGACCTGTCAGGTTTTCATCCCGAAATCTCGGGACTGACAGGTCTTGATGCTAAAGAAACTATGTGATTTTGAACTAACATAAGTTATTTTTATCATGTACTTAGGATTTTTACTGTAAACCCAAATCAATGAACCAACTACCAAGACTTACTGTTAAAGAATTACGCAACGAAACTCTCAAATTTTTTAACCTAGAAAAAGGAATCGCATTTACATATGTGTCAATGTTTAAGAAACCTTTAGAAACTATTAAAACATATCTAGGTTTTGATAGAAAGAAATTTTATAACCCTTTAAATTACCTTTTATTTGGAATAGCTGTATATACAATAATGTTTAGGTTGCATCCAAGTTTTAAATCTTTTGTTGAGTTTGCACAAAAGTCGAATGCCAAAAGTTTAGCGCCTTTAGAAAAACTGTTTGATGTTTCAATTATTGTTCCAATGAATCAAGCACAAGAGATTTATTTTTCCTACCAAAATATTTTTTATTTAATTTCTATTCCAATTATGAGTATAATAACATTTTGGTTATTTAAAAAGAAATATAATTATGCTGAAAATTTGGCTATTAACTCTTTTGTATTTGGTACAACAATGTGGACCAGTGTTATTTTAAGTGTTGTAACACTTTTTTTAAATAGTTTTATTGTAATATATATTATTATGACTATTTCAATACTATTATTGATTTATTTATATCATAAAATATTTCAAATCAATTGGTATAAAGCTCTTGGTACAATGCTTTTAGTATATTTTATAACTACAATTGTAGGTATGTTTTTTCAATATGGATTAGCTATATATTTTTCTATAACAGCTACATAAATTTCCCAAAGAAAATAGCATTCATCATCAATTTATTAGTACCATACCAAAAAGCTCTAAAGTTTGTGTTATCAGTAAACACAATTACTTTGCCCTTACCCAATTTGGCAGTTTTAAAAGGAATGGTTTCACTCATTATTTTTAAGTTTTCTTTTGAAATATAACCACTTAACAATGGATTTTTAGTGTATTGTATTGCGCTTTTATAAGTTTTAATACTATCTGGTTTAATAAATACAGTTGTATTTCTAAACAAGGCTATTTTATGTTGGTTATAACCAAAGTTTATTGGATGTGTTCTATCAAGTTCAGCTTCAAAAATGGCACCGCCAATTACTTGGGCACCTTTTAAATTTTGGCGTTGATCAAAAACTACATTTTTGGTTTTAGCTTTAGATTTTTTTAGATCTAGAGATATAAATTTGTTTGTATTCAACCATTTTAAACTATTTCTATAGCCTATTAATATACCTCCATTTTTTACAAAGGTTTTTAAATTTTCTTTGCTATTGTTTAATATACTGCCAGAAGTATTAGGTATAATAATGGTTGTATATTTACTTAAATTAGTATTATTTAGATTTCTAGTATCTAATTTTGTTATTGGTATTTGATATCGTGTGTCTAGTAAATGCCAAATTTCACCGGCATCATAAGAAGTGATACCATCACCAACCAACACCGCAATTTTAGGTTTTTTAACTACTTTAAAAGTTGAACTTCCTAAATCAATACCTTCAGTTAATCCGGTATTTGCAGCATTGATATTTACACCGGTTTCATCAGCTATTTTCTTTAATAAAGAATAAATTTCATCAGTAGATAATTGTTGATTTTGAACAGGAATCATAATTGTACCATAATCATAATTTTTCCCTTTAAGGTTAAAAGGTTGCATAGCTACTTTTGCCCTCAACCCTTTTTTTAAGACACTATATAATGCTTTGGGTGTATAATACTCATTCCATTCAAATAAGTAGGCATAATTACTTTTTGCAGATACTGTTCCTTTTGGGAATGATAGATCAGTTACTTCATTACCAAGATTTGATATTTTTGAGGTATATGAATAACTGATATTGAATGCTAACGGAAGTGTCCAAGCAGAAACATCATAAAATAAGCTATCTTTAAATGTGGTACGTTTTTCAAACATACCTTTGATCATACGATAGTTCGGTTGGTTTAACGGAATTATATAACTACTTTCATTATTGTTATTTTTATAAAATTTAATTTTCTGACGTTTAAGCATTTCAGCAAAATGAAATGTTTTTGTTTTATTGCTTATATCACCAAAAATAATTGCTTTGTTCTTATCTCTAATAATTTCTTTTTGAGCATTTTTATAAAAATTGCGTTGATACTCTAATAAATCAGTCCGCATATTTTTACCCGCTTTTAATGTAGAAAGTGCAGCAGTAAATTGATTTCTAATAGCAAAAGGGAATGTCAAAACTCCATTATCGCTTTGTTGTGCATGACCTCGAGCACTTGCTTGCTCAAATAAAATACCGATGCCGCCATTAATATCCGGAAAGGTAGAACCTTTACCGTAATAAAAATCATCAAAGCTTTCTTCAGAATAATATAACGAACCAATCTTATCAAAAGCTTTTGCATGATATTCGCCTATTTTAGCGGTTAGTTCTTGATTTAATTTAGGCGTTAAGGGATGTGTTCTTGATGGTATACCGGGCTGAAAAAAGAAAGTGGCATTTGTACCCATTTCATGATGATCTGTCAAAATATTAGGTTTCCATTGATGAAAGCTCTTAATACGTACTTTAGACTCCGGTAGTTGGGATACCAACCAATCTCTATTCATATCAAACCAGTAATGATTTGTTCTACCTTTTGGCCAGGCTTCATTATATTCTCTATCGCTATTATCTGTACTTATATTCTGATTTTTGTGCGTATTTACCCAGGATGCAAAACGATTTAATCCGTCCGGGTTGTAAGAAGGGTCAAATAATATAACAGTATTGTCTAATAATTCATTGATATAATCACTCTGGGCGGCAGCTAAATAATAAGCAACTAATAAACTGGCATTGGTGCCACTCGGTTCATTGCCATGTATAGAATAACCTTGATATATAACCAAAGGCATTTCATTAATATTTAACGAAGATGATAGTGAAGCATCTGATAATTTTAAATGTTCATTTCTAATGGACTCAATATTCTGATGATTTTTTGGAGAGGTTATAGTCAATAATAAAAGTGGTCTACCTTCGTAGGTTGTTCCTCTATTTTCTATTGTTATTCTATCAGATGTTTTAGCTAACACTTTCATGTATTCAACTAATTTATCATGTGATACATGCCAATCACCAACTTGAAACCCAATGATACTTTCCGGAGTTGGTATATCTGTATTGTAAGAAATATCTTGAGGTAAATAATAGTTTAGATCTACTTTTTGTTGGGCAAAAATTGTTGATAGGCTTATAAAAATTAATAAGGAGAGTATTTTTTTCATTTGAGTTGATTTTTTTATTTCTATTACTGAAATTGATATATACTATAACTGTACAATCAAAATGGTGATGATTTTTAAAAAGATTATTTCAAGTAAATATATAAAAAAAACCGTTCACCTAAATAATCCTGGAGAACGGTTCTTACTTGAATTAGTAATCTTTAAATATCTTCGAAATCTATATCTGTAAAACTTTCAGTTGATTTTTCTTTTTCTTCTTCTGTAACAACTTCTTCGCTAGGTTTTTGATAATCTTTTTGATGACGGTCAGAAATAACTTCCTCACCTTTTTCATCAATAATATAACTTGTAGCCTTAGCTAACATCTCATTAAATTCATTAAAATCTTCTTTGTATAAGTAAATTTTATGTTTTTTATAATGAAAAGAACCATCATCATGAGTAAATTTTTTACTCTCTGTAACTGTTAAATAATAATCACCCGCCTTAGTTGCTCTTACATCAAAAAAATAGGTTCTTCTTCCAGCTCTTAATACTTGAGAAAAAATTTCTTCTTGTTCTATATATTCTCTTTCACCCATAATAATCTTATACTTTTGTTAATCTTGATTTTTTATTAGACACAAATCTATAAAAATAAATGACTTGTACAATATTTTATTTATTTTCTTTTTTAAAGAAGTTCTTATTAATCAATAATTTGTTCGGTAAGTTGTTGGTTATAAAGATCTTGATAAAAACCTGCTTGGTTAGATAGTTCATTATGTGTGCCTTTTTGAATAATTTCTCCTTCATTAAGTACAATTATGAAATCAGCATTTTTAGTTGACGATACTCTATGACTTATTATTATAGTAGTTTTACTTTTACTAATTGAATTCAAATTATTGAGAATTATTTCTTCAGTTTCAGTATCTACTGCTGATAAACAATCATCAAAAATAAGTATTTGAGGTTCTTTTATAATTGCTCTGGCAATAGAAATGCGTTGTTTTTGCCCACCGGATAAGGTTACACCCCTTTCACCTACAAATGTATCATAAGAATTGGTAAATTCTTCAATATTATTGTGAATATGAGCATTAGTTGCAGCATTTATAATAATCTCATTTACAGCATCCTCATTACCAAATTTAATATTGTTTTTTATAGTATCTGAAAACAAAAATGCCTCTTGTGGTACAAATCCTATACTTTTACGAAGATTGGTTAAGTTTATATCTTTAATGGGTATATTATCAATTAAAATTTCTCCTTTCTCTATATCATACAATCTGGAAATTAAGTTGGCGATAGTAGATTTTCCTGAACCTGTTTTACCTAAAATGGCAAGTGTTTTTCCTTTATCAATAATAAAACTAATATTTTTTAAGGCTGTGATGTTTGTATCATCATAGGTTATAGAAACATTTTTAAATTCAATTTTTCCTTCTATAATTGATTCTTTATCAATTTGATTTTGGACTTCAGGCACTACATTTAAAAACTCATTGATCCTTTTTTGAGAAGCTTCTGCTTGTTGCACCATAGAGGTTACCCAACCTATTACAGCTACAGGCCAAGTAAGCATATTTACATAAATAATAAATTCTGCGATAACACCAAAACTCTCAATTTGCCCGTTTATATAACGCATGCCTCCTACATAAATGACTAAAATATTACTTGCTCCGATAAGTAATATCATTAACGGAAAAAATAATGCTTGTGCCTTATATAATGAGATATTCTTCTCTTTACTTTCATTTGCAAGTATATCAAAATCATTAAATGAATGTTTCTCGATACTATATGCTTTAATCACATTTACACCAGAAAAAAATTCTTGTGTAAAAGTTGTCAATTTTGATAAATACTCTAGTACTATTTTACTTCTTTCATTTATTACTTTACTTAAAATATAAATTGAAACCGAAAGTACTGGTAGTGGTAATAAGGTGTACAGTGAAAGTGTGGCATCTATTTGTACCATATAAGGAATTACAATCACAAAAAGTGTAATTATATTGATAGAATACATAATTGCAGGACCAAAATACATTCTTACCTTACTAACGTCTTCACTAATTCTATTCATTAGATCTCCTGTTCTATTTTTTTTATAGAAGTTCAATGATAAGCGCTCATATTGTTCAAAGATCTCATTTTTAAGATCAAATTCTATTAAGCGAGACATAACAATTATCATCTGACGCATTAAAAAAGTAAAAGCGCCAGAAAGAAGAACAGCTCCTAAAATCATCAATATATTTATTAACAATTTATTTTTAACAACCTCTATATCAGAAATATCACCATCAATATATTTTTCAACTACATTTAGTGATTTACCAATTAATCTTGGTGTAAAAAGAGATAAAATTCTAGCGATAATAGTGCAAATGATACCAATTATTAATCGATATTTATATTTGTAGAAAAATTTATTTAAATAACGTAATGCTTTCAAAAACGATTTAATTTTTTACGATAATAAGAAATTAAATAATGATTATAATATACTTAAAGTTAATAATCTCTTAAATTAATTTTATTGATAATATATATTTTGTCACCACTTTCTAATACTTTAACTTTGCATCGATTTTTTGTAATTACGAAGATACATGATTTAAGATTATAGTTTAGACAAAGTAATGAGTTTAATCTGACACAATTATAAAAATTTGTATATCAATTAAAACTGACAATATTATTCATGCTTAATAGAAGACATATCAGAGTAAAAGTAATGCAATCTGTTTATGCAATGATTCAATCTAAAAGTGATGATTTAGCGAAAGAAGAAAAATTTTTAGAATTCAGTATTTCCGGTATATACGATTTATACATATTGATGTTAAGTTTATTTATTGAAATTAGAAATTTAGCTGAAGTAAATCAAGAAATTGCAAAGAAAAAACATTTAGCGACTTCTGAAGAGCTGAATCCTAATCGAAAATTTATTGATAATCAATGGTTGCAAAATCTAAATAATAATAGTTCATTGCAATCATATATTAAAAATTATAAGCTGGTAAATTGGAAAGAAGACAATGAATATGTTAGATTGATTTTCGATCAAATCAGAAAAAGTGACATTTATGAAAATTATATTAATTCAGATAATGTTTTGTCATATAAACAAGAATTAGAATTTATAAATAATATTTATACAGAAATAATTGCTCCAAATGGAAAATTATTTGATTATTTTGAAGGAAAAAATTTAAGTTGGGTAGACGATATTCCATTTGTGAATACTTGGATGTTAAAAAACCTTAAAAAAATTAAATCTGATACAATTTTCAGTAAAGAAAAGTTATATAAGGACGAAGATGATAAAAAGTTTGCTATTGATCTTTTCAAAAAAACGGCTTTACATCATACTGAGTTTAATAATGATATTGATAGAATGACCCCTAATTGGGATACAGATAGAATTGCTGAAGTTGATTTTATTCTAATGAAAATGGCTTTGATTGAGTTTGTACATTTTCCTTCAATACCAACTAGAGTGACAATTAATGAATATATTGAAATAGCAAAAGATTATTCAACAGTTAAAAGTGGTTTTTTTATCAATGGTGTTTTAGATAAATTATTAAAAGATTATATCGTGACAAATAGAATTGAAAAAATTGGGAGAGGGTTACTATAATATTTTATATTTTTGCAATCAAAATAAAACTAAAATGAAACGAATATTAATAAATTTTAAAATTATGTTTACATAAGAGAATATTTAATCTCGAGGCTTTGGGATTAATATGAGAACGTAGTGGTCATACACGTTCTCAATTTTATAATTAATTTAATGTCAAACAATTACTAAAATTTAAACATGTGAATAAAATAATAGGATTATCAATGTTAATTATGTTTTCAATTACATCATGTAAAGAAAATGTCACCAATAAAATAAATAAAGAAAATTTAGAAGTAGCCAAAAAGCGAGATTATAATACGACAGAAGGAGCAGCGGCTGTAACTTTTTCGAAAAAAGAACATGATTTTGGAACAATAAATGAAGGCGATATAGTTGAGACAACATTTAGTTTTACAAATACCGGTAAATCAGAACTAATCATTACCAATGCAACTGCGACTTGTGGTTGTACGGTACCAGAATGGCCTAGAGAGCCAATTGCTGTTGGTGGGTCAGGTGAGATAAAAGTTAAATTTGACTCGTCTGGAAAACCAAATAATCAAAGAAAAACAGTTACATTAACTACCAATACTGCTCAAGGTAAAGAAACTGTAGTTATTAAAGCACAAGTAACACCAAAACAAAAAAAATAATCAAAAATATGTTTCAAGTTATATTCTTACAAACTGGAGGTAGCGGAATAGGTAATTTTATTATGATTCCGTTAATGTTATTGGTTGTTTATCTATTTATGATAAGACCACAGGTTAAAAAGCAAAAGAAAGAGAAAGAGTTTCAAGCATCTATTAAAAAGGGCGCAAAAGTTATTACTACTAGCGGAATTCATGGTAAAATAGTTGAGTTAAATGATGGCATTTGCGTATTAGAAACCGGTGCAGGAAAAATTAAGTTTGAACGCTCAGCAATTTCTATGGAGTTGAGTAAAAAGTATCAAAACCAAATAACAAAAAAATAGAAAATATAGTATCAAAATAATGAAGTGAGTTTTATTGGTTTAAAACTCACTTTTTTTATTTAAATTTAGTCAATATTTTAATATGTCATCTAAAAAAAATAAAAGAACAAATACCTTAAAGAATGGTAGAAGATCAAAAATGCTATTGGTATTTTTAGGGATTTCTTTTTTGTTTTGGATGCTGATAAAATTATCTAAAGAATATACAGATGTTGTTCAGTTTAATGTAAATTATTCTAATTTACCGGAAGGTAAAATATTGCAGAAAAAACCCCAAAAGTATTTAGATATTACTGTAAAAACACATGGTTTTAACCTAATTAAATATCATCTCAATAAAAGAGATGTGAATGTTGATCTACATACTGTCAGACGTAAGAAAGGATTAATTTACTATCAATTAGCTAATGAATTATTACCACAAATACAACAACAGGTAACATCAGATGTTGAAGTTCTACTTGTACAACCAGATTCGTTGTATTATCATTTAGGCATTAGTAAAACTAAAAAAGTATTGGTAGAACCAGATATTAATATTCAATATCAATCGGGTTATAACTTATTAGGAGATTTAAAAGTTGAACCCAATTTTGTTTCTATATCTGGTCCGGAAGTTATCATTGATTCTATTACTTCAATAAGAACGAAAGCTACTACATTAACAAATGTCAATTCATCTATAGAAGAAAAAATATCAATTGTGACTTTAGAAGAAAATTCAAGGATCAGTTATTCTGTAGATGAAGTTATGATAACCGGTGTAGTTGAAAAGTTTACGGAAGCTAAATTAAAATTACCTTTTACAATTAAGAATTTACCTCGAAATTATAATATAACTACTTTTCCTGATCAGGTTGAAGTTATTTTTAAAGTAGGTTTGTCTGATTATAATAAAATAAATAAAAACGATTTTAAAATAAATTGTGATTATAGAAGAACAGTTAAAGATGGTCTGACATATCTAATTCCTGAAGTAGTGTCAAAGCCTTCAATAATTTCCGAAATTAAAATTGTACCTAACCAAATTGAATATTTAATAAAAGAATGATTATAATTGGTCTAACAGGAGGCATAGGAAGTGGTAAAACCACGGTAGCTAATTATTTTATCGAATTAGGTGTTCCGGTTTATTTTGCTGATAATGAAGCAAAAAAATTAATGAACACTTCAAAAAAAATCAAAAAAAAAATAATTGCTAAATTTGGCGAAGAAGCCTATAAGGATGGTAAATTGAACAGAGCCTATTTGGCTACATTAGTATTTAAAGATAAAGATAAATTAATTGCTATCAATAAAATTGTTCATCCTGAGGTAGCTAAGCATTTCTCAAAATGGACTAAAAAGCAATCTAAAAATATTGAAAGTAATTATTTAATTCAAGAGAATGCTATATTATTCGAAAATGGCTCAGCTTCAAAATTTAATTATATTATTACAGTTACTGCACCAGTTGATATTAGAATAAATAGAATCTTGAAAAGAGATTCAATTACTAAAGACGCTATTTTATCAAGAATGGATAATCAATGGAATGATAATGAGAAAGTTAAGTTATCTGATTTTGTAATTAACAATATCAACTTAATTGACACTAAAAAGCAAGTTAAGAAACTCCACAAAAAATTGCTGAAAATTAATAGAGGCGCCCTTAAATAAAAAAAGTCTTAAAAAATTGTTAAATAACTTTGATTTTAGTTAATATTAGTTAAATCAAATCAAATATCTAATAAGTTAAATTATTTTTGTTTAAATGAGTAAACGGGTTTTTATACTCTTGATTGTATTGATGATTTTTGCTTTAATTGGTATTATAGCGGTACAAATTTATTGGATCAACAATACCATTGAAATACGTGAAAAACAGTTTACCAATGATGTAAAGTTTGCTTTGGCAAATGTTTCTGAAAATATTAATAAAAGAGAGGTAAATGATTATTATAAAGAATATGGTTCTATTATAGATAGTGCTACCCAATCATCAACCACAAGAAAAAGAGATTTTTATTTTCAAAGAATAGATACAGTTAGAAATGAAATTTTTTCATTTCGGCAAAGTATATTGGAGAATAATTATAAATCATCTATCCCTTTATTTGGGAACGATTCTTTGACATTTAAAACCTTTTTTAGCGAAAAATCTAAAGAGATCAGTAAAATAAATAGTTTTAGTAAAGATTATACAGAGGCTTCTCCGGAAGAACGTATTTATGAAATAGGTAAGTTAAGTAAATTAGAAAGTGTACAATTTGAAAATTATTTTAGAGACATTGCTGCAAATTTACCAATTTATGATCGTATAAGTACAAATGAAATTACTTTAAATCTTGATAATGAACTAAGAGAAAGAGGTATTGATACTGATTTTGAATTTGGAGTTTATGGTGACGGATTGGCAACTAAGGTAAGATCTAATAAATTTAAAAAACAAAAAAGGAAAAGTTACCAAGTGCCTTTATTTGCTGACGATGATGGTGACAGTAATTATCAATTGTATGTTAGTTTTCCTGACAAAAAAGAATATATTTTAGCAAGCATAGCTAATATTTTGGCTTTATCGGCAATTTTTATTCTCATAATAATTTTAGCTTTTGCCAGTGCTGTATACCAATTGTTAAAACAAAAACAAATTTCAGAAATTAAAACTGATTTTATCAATAATATGACGCATGAATTTAAAACGCCTATTGCTACCATAAATTTAGCATTAGACGCTATTAAGAACCCTAAAATTATTAATGATAAAGAGAAAATATTACGCTATACTGAAATGATAAGAGAAGAAAATAAGCGTATGCACGGACAAGTTGAAAATGTATTGAGAATTTCTAGATTAGAAAAAAATCAATTAGATCTAACAAATGAGATTGCAGATTTACATGATATTATAAAGGATGCTATTACACATGTAGATTTGATTGTAAAAGATAAAGGAGGTTATATAAATGAACATTTAAAAGCATTGCAGAGTGAAGTGATGGTAAGTAAATTTCACTTTACAAATGTTATTGTAAATATATTAGATAATGCCGTCAAATATACTAATGAGGCTCCTAAAATTGATATTTATACTGAAAATGCCGGTAACAATATTATTTTAAAAATAAGAGATCAAGGTATTGGCATGAATAAAAATGTGCAAAAACATGTTTTTGATAAATTTTATAGAGAACAAAAAGGAAATATACATGACGTAAAGGGTCATGGCTTAGGTTTATCCTATGTAAAGAAAATAGTAGAACATAACCACGGAAGTGTGTATGTTGAAAGTGAAAAAGGTAAGGGAAGTACATTTACGATAAAATTACCTTTAATTTAATACATATAATTATGACAAATAAGAAAATATTACTAGTTGAAGATGATCCTAATTTTGGTACAGTATTAAAAGATTATTTAATGCTGAATGATTATGCTGTTACACATGCAAAAGACGGTTTAGAAGGTTTGATAATGTTTAAAAATGATGATTTTGACATCTGTATTTTAGATGTTATGATGCCTAGAAAGGACGGTTTTTCACTGGCTAAAGATATTAGATCTACAAATAAAGATATTCCGATTATATTTTTAACAGCAAAAACAATGAAAGAAGATGTTTTGAAAGGTTATGAAGTTGGCGCTGATGATTATTTAAATAAACCATTTGATTCAGAAGTGCTACTATATAAAATTAAAGCAATTCTACACCGCAAACAGAAAGATATAAATGCCGATGACGATCAACATGAATTTCAAGTTGGTAAATTTTATTTAAATTCTAAATTAAGGCATTTGTCTTATGACGGAGGTGAACCTCGAAAACTATCACCTAAAGAAAATAAGTTGCTAAAAATGTTAGTGTTGCATCTTAATGATTTAATGCCTAGAGAATTAGCATTGACCAAGATTTGGAGAGACGATAACTATTTTACTTCAAGAAGTATGGATGTTTATATAGCTAAACTTCGTAAATATTTAAAAGATGATAATAATGTTGAAATAGTAAATATTCATGGTGAAGGTTTTAGACTGATTGTAAATTAATCTATAAATTCCCTCCCGAGTACTCGGAACTGCTTTTCGCAGTTCTGGGTGAGGTAAAATACAATCCCGACCGTTCGGGACGGTTTTTACCTAAGACCAAAGTTTGTGCCCTCCCGATAGCTATCGGGATTGACTGGGTATGACCCCGATTCCGATAGCTATCGGAACTATCGGGAGGCGAAATACCACTATGGCTCTGTCTCTGGGATAGTCGGTTTCAAGAAATTTTTTATTCATAAATTTGGTTTGATGGCTAAATATATCAAAATATATAATGACAATCCAAATTCTAAAGAGATCGACAAAGTAGTTGAAATTCTTAGAAAAGGAGGTTTAATTATATATCCTACCGATACTGTTTACGGCTTAGGATGTGATATTACTAACTTAAAAGCGTTGGAAAAAATTGCTCGCATTAAAAATATAAAACTTGCAAAAGCTAACTTTTCTTTTATATGTAATGATTTGAGTCATTTGTCAGATTATGTAAAACAAATAGACACGCCTACTTATAAAATACTAAAACGTGCCTTACCTGGAGCATATACATTTATTCTACCGGGAAATAATAACTTGCCTAAGGCTTTTAAAAATAAAAAAACGGTTGGTATTAGAGTGCCGGATAATAATGTGGCAAGAGAAATAGTAAAAGCATTGGGTAACCCGATTGTTTCTACTTCAATTTATGATGAAGATGATGTAATTGAATATACTACTGACCCTGAATTGATTTTTGAAAAATGGCAAAAATTAGTAGATATAGTTATTGATGGTGGTTATGGTGACAATCAACCCTCAACTATAATTGACCTCTCTACTGATGAAATCGAAATAATAAGAGAAGGCAAGGGTAGCTTAGATATTATTTAGGTTACTGACAGAAAACTGCCAACTGCTTACTGCCAACTGAAGACTGCCAACTGAAAACTGATAACCGCACACTAATCAACACCATTACTGATCAATTCTTTATAGTTACTTCTAAGCTTGTTTAATAATATGCCATAAAGTAATCTGTAAAATAACCAGAAAAGCAATACACCTATACTAATAGTGACAACTGCAATTAGCCAAACAATCACCATGCTTGTATTTTCGGGTAATTTTTCTAAGAAATCTGTAGAGTTAAATGTTTTATATAAAACAACACCCCAAATAATAGGCACCAAAGCTAAATAAAACCATATATAATGCTTAACAGTTCTTCTTGTTTTTATAATGTTTTGCATTAAATCTTTCGGATTTGAATTGGCCGAGATAGATTTATAATTTTTATAGAATCGAAAAATAAAATATATAATAACAATATAGCCTATAGTATAAAGAATAGTTATAAAATTAGATAAGCCTAATTGCTCTATAAATTCAGAGTTTTTATCATTATTCATAAAAAGATACGCAATGTGAGGTAAAACAAGTTCCAACACACTAATTATAAAAATCCATTTTACAATAGAAGATGACTTTTTATGAATGAGTTTAGAAATATCTTCTCTAGACAACTTCGGAAGTGTACTTTCTTGTTTCTTCCAATCTTTTTTTAATAACTCTAATTGATCCATGATATTACGGATTTAATATTTTTTTCAATTTATTCTTTACCCTATTCATTTTCACTCGGGCATTTACTTCAGTAATACCCATAGTTTCAGCAATCTCTCTATAATTTTTATCTTCTAAATATAAAAAGATCAATGCTTTTTCAATATCTGATAAATGATGGATAGCTTTGTATAATACTTTCAATTGCTCTTCTTCTGTATCATCATATTCAGACGATTCTATCTTATACAATATCGAATCAAAATCTTGAGTTTTGATTGTTCTTTTTGACTTTCTATATAATGTAATAGCAGTATTTAAGGCAACTCTATACATCCAGGTACTAAACTTTGCTTCGCCTCTAAATTTAGGATATGCTTTCCATAGCTGAATAGAAATTTCTTGGAATAAATCATTATGTGCATCTTGATTGTTAGTATATATTCTACATACTTTATGTACAATGTTTTGATTTTGTTCTAAATCTCCTACAAATTTATGTTCTAGTTCTTTTGTCAATATTTGGTTGGTTTCAACTTATAAGTAATTTAAATGATGAATTTGTTACAAAATATTAATTTTTTTTAATAGATACCCCTTAACTAGTGTTCCATTTTTTCTTTGAGGTAGTCAGATAGTCGAAGACTTAATGCTACTAATGTCAAAGTGGGGTTAACAGCTCCGGCGGTTGTAAAACAGGAAGACCCGGCAATAAATAAATTATCAATATTATGAACTTTGCAATTTGAATCTACTACCCCTTTTTTCGGATTATTATGCATTCTGGTTGTACCTATATGGTGCATACCGGCACCGGTAAATTCTGGCCAAGAATCGTCATTTTCATCACGTAAATAATCCATTAATTTAACTCTGCCAATATCTGCAATACCTACTTGTTGGCCAATAAGTTCATATATTTTTCGGATACTTCTTTTCTCAAGTGAAGTTAGTATCCAATGTAAATTAGCTCTTGGCACACCTAAAGAATCTTTTTCATTTCCTAAGGTAATTCGAGAAGATGGGTTTGGTGCTTGTTCAATTCGAGTAAAAAGTTCATAAGCTCTATCAATATTTTCTTTAGTACTTTCCTTATATGTTGAAATTTTTTTTCTGATTTTTTCAAAGGTAGATAATTTGTTCTTTCTTGGATCTTCGTTTCTCCAAACATCTAAACGTGATTTGAGTGATCTTGCTTCTTTTAAAGGGGAAAGTGAGACTGTACCATTTAAAATTTTATATTCTTTTTGTTTTGAGGCTTTTAAGGCAAGTTCAGCTCTAGCTATTGTTTTTCTGAAATTAAACATATATAAATTCATTACTTGTGGCTTGTTAAGCCATAATTCAGCAGATTTTATTTCTAAATGTTCCATAAAATAACGACCTACGAGGTCATTTTCATTTCCAATTCCATTAGGGAATTGTCTATTTGAAGCAAGTAGTATTCTAGGGTTTTGTATGCCTCCACAAGCTAAAATAAAATACTTAGCTTTTACTTTATGAGTTTTTTTATTAAGATTCTTTATTGTTACCTCTTTTATATTACTAAGGTTTTCATCAGCAGATATGTTTGTAACGTTGGCAAAAGTGTATAGATAGATATTTTTGGCATTGACAATTTTATCTTTATATTTTATTCCAAAACGTGTTGGGGGACTAAACTGCCACATCTTATTCCAAATAACATCGTTATTAATTGGAAATTCAATGAATGAAGAGTCTTTTTTCTGCCAATACTTTAAATTGAAATTTTTAGAGTGTAGGTCTAATTTTTTTTGTGCTCTATCGTAAAAAGTTTCTAAATCTTTTTTAGTGATTGGCCAACCACTATGCTCAACCCAATCTCTTTTTTTAAAATCAATTTCATCAAAAAGAGCACAATAACCTCCCCAATGTCCAGTTGTACCCCCAAAATAATGTAAATGAGTAGATTTTAATGGGAAGTATTTTTGTCCTGTAGTTTTACCTTTATAAAAATTTTGAATAGCATCGTCATATTTAAAATCACCTCCTTCTAGGAGAATGACCTTATATGGAGTGTTCATCCATTCTAAAGCAATACTAATACCGGCCGCACCGGCTCCAATGATACATATATCTCCTTCAATTAAAGAATTATTTTCAAGCTCTCTAGCATCAACATGCATAGTAAATCAATTATTAATTAGTGAAAAAAGGGCACATTGACGTGCTTCAGTTTTTGATAGAATCCATCCATCAATTAGTATGGTTTTACCCATTGTAAAATCATTTTTAATTTTTTTTATGATAGCGTTTTGTATCAATAATGTATTAGATGGTTTTGACAAAATTTCACTTTCTATGTTCTTTAAAATTTTCTTTTTAAGATTATCCTTATGAGCTTCATCTTGCGTTAATTTCAAGTAAAAATCACCTAATTTATGAATTGTGTTTGTATCATTTATATGTGATAATGTAATTGGATTAGCTAGTATTTCATCAAAACCTGGTTCAGAACTACAGTTTGATAATGGTAAAAGAACTGTTACCACTGCAGCGGCAGATGTCCAAATAAAAGTACGTCTCTTCATAGCAATCATTTAATTTAAAGACTAAACTAATTATAATATATAAATAAACAAGATATTTTTATAAAAACAAGATTTAATTGAAAATATATTCCCGACCGTTCGGGACGGTTTTTGATCTTCAGGTCAGAATGGAAGAAGTGGGATACCGCGATGACTCTGCCTCAAGGATAGTTCGTTTCAATAAATTCTTTATTAGCATAACACTTCATCCTAAAAAAATGACAACTCAGTATTAATTTTTAGTATTAGCTACTGATCTGATGGACATTTGTAGCATAAAATAAAATCTATATAAATGAAACTCATTCTAAATTTTATACTTATCGCATTCTTATCGCAATTAAATGCACAAACAACCATTTCCGGTAAAGTATCAGATAAAAAAGGCGAACCCATTATTGGTGCCAATGTATATTTAGAAAATACTTATGACGGCGCCACAACCGATATTGATGGTAAGTTTTCTTTTATTACTGACAAAACAGATGAAGTAACATTGGTGGTTTCATATGTAACTTTTCAAACTTATAAGCAAACAACAAATGTTAATTCATTAAATAATCTAAATATTATTTTAAAAGAATCGATAAACACCTTAGATGCTGTTGTGTTGACAGCTGGCTCGTTTCAAGCGGGTAATCGTTCTAAAGCAACAGTAATGAATTCCTTAGATGTTGTCACTACGGCAGGAGTTGCCGGCGATTTTATTTCAGCTTTACAAACCTTACCCGGTACTCAAACTGTAGGTGAAGACGGACGATTATTTGTCCGAGGCGGTACTGCTGAAGAAACTCAGGTTTTTATTGACGGTTTACAAGTATTCAAACCCTATATACCAACATCAAACAATACGCCTACACGAGGTAGATATTCTCCTTTTTTGTTTGATGGTATAACCTTTAGTACAGGCGGTTACTCAGCTGAATATGGCAATGCGCTTTCAAGTGTATTGTTACTGACTACTATTGATCACCCTGAACAGAATGAAACCAATCTGTCGTTTATGACATTAGGAGGTGGCGTTGGTCACACTAAGAAATGGGATAAAGATGCACTTACTATTAATACAAGCTATATTAATCTGGCACCATATAATAAATTATTCCCGGATACTGATAAATGGAATAAACCTTACGAATCTATTTCAGGAGAGGCAGTTTATAGACATGAAACTAAAAATGGTTTGCTTAAATTTTATACCGCCTATGGTTTTTCAAGATTTGATGTAGAACAAGAAAATATCAATTTTGAAGACCTTGTAAGATTTGACCTAAAAGATAATAATTGGTATACAAACCTAACTTATGATGGTTTTATTAGTGATAAAACAAAGTTAACAACCGGATTGAGCTATAATAGTAGTAAAACAGCTAATAATACAGGAAATGTTAATGTAACTGATAAAGAAAATTCAATACATTTAAAAGCAAAGCTAAAACATTCGTTCAGCAACCGGTTTAAATTGACCTATGGAGCAGAATTTTTATCAACACACTTTACTGAAAATGGTATAGCCAATCAAACTAATAATTTCAACTATTCATTTACTAATGGGATGACTGCTGTTTTCGCTGAAGCGGATGTATTCTTTTCTAATAACTTTGCAGCTAAGTTTGGTGTGCGAGCCGAACACAATGCTTTATTTGATGAAACTGCCATTTCACCACGTATCTCGTTTGCCTATAAATTAAATAAACAAGCACAATTATCATTGGCTTATGGTGATTTTTATCAAACCCCTCAAAATAATGAGTTAAAAATTGAGCAAGATCTAGCTTTACAAAAAGCTACCCATTATATTTTGAATTATCAATATAAAAAGGATAGACAATTGTTTAGAGCAGAAGTATTTTATAAAGATTATGATAGATTGCTACAATATGATACTGAATTTGGTCAACCTTCAGCTAACTTTAATAATAACGGATTCGGTTTTGCAAAAGGCATAGATATCTTTTGGAAAGACAGTAAGATTATCAAGAATTTACAATATTGGCTATCATATTCTTATATAGATACCAAACGTAAATTTCAAGATTTTTCAACAGAAGTAATGCCAAATTATGCAACAAAACACAATGCTTCTTTGGTAACTAAATATTGGATTGACGATCTGCGTTCACAAGTAGGGTTAACCTATAGCTATGCAAGTGGTAGACCTTATAACAATACAAATTCATTGAATTTTATGGATGGCAGAACAAAATCATTTAACAATGTCAGTATAAACTGGAGTTACCTGATCTCACAACAAAAAATACTATTTATATCGGTTTCAAATGTATTCGGTTTCAAAAATGTATTTGGCTATGATTATGCAAATAACCCTGATTTAAATGGTATATTTCAACGTCAAGCCATACTACCAACAGCTGACCGCTTCTTTTTTGTAGGTTTCTTTTGGACCATTAGTGATGATAAAACAAAAAATCAGTTAGACAATTTATAATGAACGTGAGTTTGATAAAAAACTAAATGTCAGTTCGAGTGTCCGCCAAAGGCGGATGTATCGAGAACTATTTCAAAATATAATTGGGACTATCTCGATACTAATTTATACAAAAAAGACAAGGAATAAGCATTAAAATAAAACGATAAACATGATCCAAGTCAACAACCTTTCAAAATCCTTTGACGAAATTCAAGCAGTAAACAACATCAGTTTTACCATAGAAAAAGGAGAAATATTCGGTCTTTTAGGACCAAACGGTGCAGGAAAATCAACAACTATCAATATGTTGAGTACTATTCTGCAAAGTGATAGTGGTACTATTCATATTGATGGAATTGACATTAAGACCAATCCTAAAGTGTGTAAAGAACTCATTGGTGTAGTTCCGCAAGAAATTTCATTATATGAAGACCTTTCTGCCTATGATAACCTACTGTTTTGGGGTAAATTGTATGGTATTCCGCCAAAGAAATTAAAAGAAAATATCAATACTATATTAGACCTCATTGGACTTTCAGATAGAAAAAAGGATTTGATAAAAACCTATTCCGGGGGAATGAAACGTAGGATAAATATTGCAGCTGCAATACTACATCAACCAAAAGTATTATTTATGGATGAACCTACCGTAGGTATAGATCCGCAAAGCAGGAATCATATTTTTGAGGTGATTGAAACGCTCAATAAACAAGGCATGACAATTATCTATACCACACATTATATGGAAGAGGTTGAGCGTTTATGTGAGCGGATTGCCATTATAGATTCAGGTAAAATTATTGCACAAGGCACACAAACTGAATTACAGAACCTAACCAATGTAAAAGAGACAATTCAGCTTGAATTTGAATCACTTTCAACAAATGCAGTACAAAATTTTAAAGAAAAGACCAACTATGACGCAGTTCAAGTAGATAATAAGATCAGTATAGCAAGTAATGTGAAAAATTTACCGGCTATTATCACTCTTTGTAATGAGCTGAAAATGGAAATAAAAGATCTAACATTTAAGAAAGCAAATTTAGAAGCCATTTTTTTAAGCCTGACAGGGAAACAGTTGAGAGATTGAAGACGGGTGATCGAAGACCGGAGACTGAAGACTGGAGACCGAAGACTGAGGATACAAGAGACAGGACACAGGACACAAGAGACAAGACTGAAGACGGATGACCGAAGACCGAAGACTGGAGACTGGAGACTGAAGACCGAAGACAGAAGTATTACTTCGAGCATCAAGCTTCCAGCATCTGACCCAAAAAAAAGTATAGAACACGGATAAAATATAGATAAATATAAAAGTTAATTTAGAAAAACCAAAACCATGATACTAACCATTTTAAAAAAAGATCTAAAACTTTTCTTTTCAGATAAAAAAGGTGTTTTACTAACATTTTTATTACCCATCGTTTTAATTTCACTGTTTGCATTTGCTTTTGGAGGCACGGGTGGAAGTAGCAGTAGATCAAAACCCATAGAATTATTATTGGCAGATATTGATCAGACTTCAGCATCAAAAGCCATCATTTTTAAATTAGATACACTTGCCAGTATACATTTTGTTCCTATTGAGTCGAAAAAAGGAGAGGAACTGGTAAAAAAAGGAAAATCTGTTGGAGTTTTAATTTTCGGAAAAGGATTTCAAGATGCCATTAGTTCTGGCGACAAATTGCCAATAGAGTTAAAATACGATGCTGCCAGAGAAATTGAAATGGGCATGATACAATCAGTATTAATGCAAGAATTGATGAGCAATATTGGAGAAACAAGAATGAATACATATCTAGACAACAACTTTTCGGGTTTAAGTAAACAGATGAAGGATAAAATACTAACAGATATAAATACCGGTAATACCACCAAAAATACTATGGAACTGAAAATGACATCTATAGTAAGAGAGAACAATAAAAAAGGCAACTTAGGTTTAATTCAAGCTGTTGCAGGAACAGCTATCATGATGTTGCTTTTTAGTATCACTGCAATTGGCGGAGGTTTATTAGACGAAAAAGAAGCAGGTACCTTAAAACGGTTATTATATGCACCGGTAAAACCAACTGATATCTTATTTGCTAAAATGGGTACAGCATTGGTATTGTCAATTTTACAATTAGTAGTGATGTTGGTATTTGCTTGGTTAGCATTTGGATTACCTATTTTTAAAGATATCCCTTCATTAGTAATTTTGGTATTAGCCATTGCTTTTGCAGTATCAAGCTTTGGAATATTTTTAGTTGCAGTTGCAAAGACACGCCAACAATTACAAGGGTTGAGTACGATCATTATTTTATTAATGTCTGCCATTGGCGGAAGTATGATCCCATTATTTGTAATGCCGGCAATTATGCAAAAAATTGCTGTGGTAAGCCTCAATTATTGGGGAATTCAAGGGTTTTTCGATATTTTTTGGCGCAATTTACCATTGATAGATATTTTACCTAAAATTGGCGTTTTATTGGTTATTGGACTTGTAATGACCCTAATTTCTATTCGCCTTTTTAAAAAGAATATGTTAAAGTTGGGATAGTGGGTTCGTTTATCGTGTTGTGTATGGTTAGTTGCGTGGTTAAGCAACTAATTTAGTAAACAAATACGAGCCAGAGAAAATTCCGAAGGAATTTTCCAAATAAACACTTGCCAAAGCAATTAAATATACACGTTGTTAGCAATAGTTATTTTCTTGGAATTTGGTAATTTAGTAAATCATAGTAATATGCTCTCATTTCACTAGAACATTGAATTAATGAATATCTTGCAATGTTTGATGTGTATTTTTCTATATGTTTTTCAACTACTAAATCAGAAGATAAATGTGATGCGAACGCAAAAATAAATGATATTCTCTTATCAAAAAGAGCTTTGAATTCTTCTAATGATAATTTATCAATATCGTATTTTTTTTCAATCAATCTTTTATATATTTTTTCTAATAATGGTTTTTTCTTGGTTCCTAATGTTTCCCTCAAACGACGAGCAGAAATTGTAATTTGATTAGTTAGCTCTCTAATTTTTGATTGAAAACCATACTTCACATGAATTAAATATAAATTGTTGTCGTCATAATACATTATATCACATAGTTCTAATCCATCTGCAATTATTGTATCAATAACAATATAATTTGGTTTTAAATTGTATTTGAGATTATAATCTCCTTCAGTTCTTATAACGCTTTTGTCCCAAGGTTCAGTTAATATATTGATTGGTGCTTTATATGTTTTCAATACATGTTTTGTATTCGTTTTTAAATCTTCTACAAACGTATCTTGCAAACGATACCATTTTGTATCGACTAAAAAAACAGGAGTATCGTCAAATGGAAATTCAGTAGATATATGAAATAAAAATCCAGAACCAATGGAATGTTTACCATCTTGATAACAGGTTACATAAGAGCTTCTAACAAAATTCATAAAATTAAATCTATCACTAACACCAAAACGTTCTACTGCACGTGTTAAAACTGCGTCATAAATATCATTTCTATCATAGACAATTTTGAATATTGTGTAACCACCATTTTCTGTTTTTTCTTTAAGTCTAAATTCATCAGCTTCATAGAATTTTTCAATATTATTTGGATTGCAGAAATCGTGTTGAAAAGATTTATGAGCATTAGAAATTCTCCTTCCTAAATTTTCAGTATCATTAAATAATCTTGTAATTAACTCTTGATGTAGAAGATTGTCAGTAAGATTTTTGTCTGTTATTTCTTTGTATGAGTCTAAATAATCAGAAGGTGCTAGTTCTGAAATAACTACTAATTCTTTGATGATTAAATGCAGCTCATTAAAATCTACATTTTTCTTTATCTTGAATGCTTTACTGACGTAAATTTGAATTCTATCTGAATCTTTGTTTTTAAGAAAATTGAAATGTAAATCTGTAGTTTCTTGACTTAATTTTAAGTGAATTTCCTGAGTTACCTTTCCAAATTTTATATAATCTATTATTCTATAATTATTTCTAAATTGTTCGCTTAATCCAACTCGAGAACCTGTAATTCCTCTCGATTTTATTGATGCAATTTCATCATATTCAGGTTGCATGATTCTTGAATACACATTTAATCCAAAAGACTTATCTATAAAAGGTAAGATGATTTGAAATGCATTACCTCCAATAATACAGAAAATGTCAAATTCTGTCTCAACGAAAAGAACCAAAGAGAGTTTTTGTTCCGTAAATCCTGCACTACCTGTAAGTTCTTTAGGCAAAAAATCTTTCCAAATCGAAACAGATTCATTTGAATCGTATAAAAATAAATAATAGGTTAAATCATCTCTTGTTATTTGCTTTAAAGAAGATGCATCAAATTTCCCTTTTATTCCTTGCTTTTTAAATTCAGTATTGATGATTTTTTCAATAATCAATTTACAGCTAGTTAATTTTTTTAAAAGTCTATGCTCTTTATCAATCCTATATATTTTAGGATTTTGTGTCATTTGAATGTTGGTTTCATAATTATTGCTAACGTTTTGAATATGCGTAGTTGCGGACTTTAAAGCCCTTACTTTTCAGTTTATCACTAAACTTCTTTAAAGATAATAACTTTGAATTTAGCACAAAACCCGCAATTAAGTATATTCTTTGTTAGCCACTGGCTATTCATTTTTTCTTGCAACCCATTGAGTATGTTCTCTTGAAAAAGCATTTTCGCAATTCATTATATATTCAGATAATTCAGATTCTGTATTTATTCGAGTGGTTTCTGATTTGATAAGCATAATCTCGTGTGCCGTTAAAGAATAAGAAGACGATAATTCATTATGTTTTTTAGCCTGTAACCATGTTAAAACACCTGAGGCAGCAACAGCAATAGTTTCAATCGGCATTTTTAATGAGGGTTCTTTAATGTTATAAAGAATACAAATAATTGCTATTGCGTGTAAAATAACCGTAACTACAAACCATTGGCTTGATTTATCTTTATTAAATTTTGCTTTTTTTGAATACCAAAGTGCTTGATTTGTTATTCTCTTTTTTCTATAAACAGCAACTCTATCAATAATTGACAAAGACCTAACATTCAACATTTGTGTAGAAATAGGTTCTTCAACAACTGCTGATATTCCTAACTTACCAATTAGACTTTTATTTTGCTCCAAAATTGCTTTTAAATTCTTAACGAATTTTTTTCTCATAATTTCAATATCTTCCGTATCTTCATAAGGTTCGGCTCTTAACATCCATCTCCAAGCACGAGTTTTCACAGATTCAGCGACTGCCCGTCCATTGTACCATATATCATCTGGTTTTGCTACTCTCAACCAAATCATAACACCAAGAGAAGTAAGAAAAAGTATAGCGGATATTATTTTAGCAATTGCATTTGGTGTATTATCTGAAAAAAAAGCAAATAAAGCAGCAATAGTCAAAAGAAGTATATAAAAAAAAATTCCTTTAAAATATTTACTCTGCTCCTTTATAGAAGCAGAGTTTGATGCTTGGTATAAACCTGGTAAATCCTTATCTGAAATTTTTATATCCATAATCGAATTGCACTAATTATACTTGCACTTTGCCAACTTACCATTGTATCAGCAGCATCCTGAAGTTTTTGAGGTACTCTTTCTTGTCCCCAAGGTTTAACTCCAATAATAGTTTTACCCATTCTAACTGCTTCATCAATTTCATAGTCAATCCAATCACTATGAGCGGAATACATTCCAGCCATAATAACAATTCCGTTTGTAGGTCTCATTTGCCGTGTTAAGCACTCTTTTAGTCCTTTTTTAGTAGTTTCAGAGCAAGCATCATGACTTGGAACACTATAGTTAGTCCAATCAAAATTTGGTTCATCATCAAACCATTTCACTAATTGATTGTAATGAGAATCGTAACTCCATGCGTGGCTTAGAAACAATCTTCTGTCTTTTAAATTTGGCATATTATTTATTTTTTAATTATTAATATTTCACTGTTGTGTTGTGTTTGCTTGTGGCTAACGTAAGGATATGGTTGCGTTTTAATACTGAAACAATCCCGATAGCTATCGGGACAGCACAAGTAAACGAAGTTAGTCATTTTAAATGAGAAATTCAAAGGGTGTTTTTCCCCTTTTTTAAAAAAAGTTAAGTTGACTATTTTGATTTGTAATGTCGTTATTTATGCAAAAGATTGCTGTGATAAGTATCAATTATTGAGAGATTCAAGGGTTTTTTGATATCTTTTGGCGCAATTTACCATTGATAGGCATTTTACCTGAAATTTTTGTTTTACTTGGTATAGGGTTTGTGATGACCCTAATTTCTATTTGGTTATTTAAACGGAATATTTTAAAGCTGGGGTAGCCGGGTTCGTTTATCGTTAAGTATAAGAATAGTAAAACCGATTGCGGAATTCCAAACTGTCAATTTATGATGAAGTTGGAGCGGGCTATAACTGTTGAGTTTACTGCTATTTCGGTTATTATTTTTATACATTGTTATCTGCTTTTTTCAGTTATGTTCTGTCATTCTTTTTTCCCAATTCTCCTTATTTACTCCCTTTGTCAGAAGCCAAAGCATCAGAAATAATTCCGCAATATGAGTAACAATTAGAACGGGATTAGTCCATAGTGTATTTTGAATATTTGGGAAAAGAAATCCTTGAATAAAACTTATAAGATATCCAAAGCATCCAATCATTAATAAAATTCCTAAAACTTTTGGTAAAAATCCAGATTTAAAAACTAAATAACCAAGTGGAAACAACCAAAGCCCATAAAAAATTGAAACTATATATCCTCCATATTTATGCAAATCAAGAAAAAAAAGCATTTGCGCTTCATTATGTTTTTCAGCCAATATAAATACGGCAAATTGATTAAGTTGATTAATTAAAAATATAGGGACAGGGATTAGTACAAAAATCATCATTAGAGAAGCGAAAAAAACGTCAATATTTTTAAGCAATTTGTATAAGTAGAGTGCATAAAAAATAAATATAGTTTGCATTATTAGACCGCTCACAAAACCTAATCGGAAAAGTAGCTCTGAATTTAGGAGGGATTCGGATGTTTTTATAGCATCATTATAATCGAATAGTTTAAGACTAACTGAATGGGCAAAAGAACCAGTGATTAACACAATCATTCCAATAAGTCCAGCAATCCTTGCATTAACTTTTGCCACTTGCGGGGTTTTTATTTCCCAACTCATTTCTTTGTTATTTAATTCTTTAAAAAGAAGACGATTAGGTTCCAGCTTTGTTACAATTCAAGTCCAACTAACATAAGGATATGGCTGCGTTTTAATACTGAAATAATCCCGATAACCGGGACAGCACTGGTAAACGAAGTTAGCCATTTTAAATGAGAAATTCAACAGGGGTTTTCCCCTTTTTGTTTGTGATGACCTTGATTTCAATTTGATTATTTAAACGGAATATTTTTAATCTGGGATATCCAGGTTCGTTTATCGGTTTGAATATGCGTAGTTGCGGTATAAAAGACTAATCTTCGATTAAGCACAAAAATACAAAAAAAGCACAAATTTTGAGATTTGTACTTTCTCAGCCATTACTTATACATTTTGTTAGCGTTTCGTTATTGATTTTTATTCGGTTATATCATCTTTTAATTTTATAATATCATTCAGTTTTTGCATTTCTTTTTTAACACCTTTTCTTATTACAATAAAAAGAATTATCCCAATAATTACATACGAAATATCAATTAAAACTAAATTCCAAAATTCAATATATAAACTAAATTCAGGTGTAATCATATAAAAGCCAATAGTGTATAAAACAATAATTATTGGTGCTATAACTTTATGAATTATTTTTCTAAACTTATGAAAATTGATAGTGTTTTCAGTTGTTTTTAAAGTGTTATCAAGATTGTTTATTTGTTTTGCTTTAGATATACTAATTACTTCAATAAAAATTCTAAATAACAATCCTGAAATCATTAATCCTACACCAATTCTGCTAAGAGTTTCTTTGACTGGTGCTACATAATAAAAAAATAAAGAAATGACGATAAGTGTTGCTAATAAAATTGTAATTGTTCCATAATAGAAAAAATAATTTTCTTTTTCTTTTTTCTTTATTTTACTGTACAAAATATCAAAACTATCGTTAGAAAGTTCAATTTCCTTTTTGTTGCTTTCCCATTTATTTTGAAGTTCATTAAATTCGTTATTCATTTTTATATCTTTTTAAAATTGTTTCAAGACGTTTTTTAATTCTATGAATTTTTACTCTCACATTGGTAGGTTTTATACCAATAATTTCTGAAATACTATCATAATCTTGATTTTCTAAAACCATCATAATTATTAATCTGTCTATTTTTTTTAGTTGTCCAATTGCCTTATATAATCTCTGAATATTTGGATTTGTTATGTTTTCATTATTTGCAACAGATGTTTGGTTTTCTATTTCCGAAATAGGATATGTTCTTTCTTTTTTATCCTTTTTTATATATTGCAAACAAGTGTTTACTGTTATTCTATAAATCCAAGTTTTGTATGTTGATGCTCCTTTAAATTTCTCTAAATTATTCCAAACACTAATAAAGACTTCTTGTAATAAGTCATTTGCTATGTCGTTATCTCCTTTAACAAACCCCAAACACATTTGTAAAACCATTGGTTGGTGTTGGTGGTAAATTGTTTCAAAATGTTCAGTTCTACTTTTTTTCATTGACTAAAAAATCATTTATAGTTTCATAAAACCATTTTGGTTGGTCAAACATTATAAAATGCTTACTATTGGATGCCATAACAATCGTTTTATTTGTCAGGTTTGAATATTGATTTTCATAGTTTTTCTTTGCTATTTTAACGTCAGGAAAAGAAGCACCTATTATTAAAGTTTCACACTTTATTTTACTTAAAACATTTCTTAAATCAAGTTTTAATAAATCTGTATATCCATAAACCCAAGTTTTTCGGTCTGCTTCTAATATCCAATTTGTTAAAGTCTCAATTTTCTCTTTATTTAATGTCATATTTGATGCCATCATTGATGCCATACCTTTGAATTGTTGCTCATCCATTTCAAGCATTTGTTTATTGTATGGACTTTCATAGAATAAACTTTCTGCTGGTACATTTGGCATCATTACTTCACGCATACAAGGCAATGCTTCAACTATAATAATTTTAGAAACTTTATTTGGTAGTTCAGATGCTATATCAACAGCCAAATTCCCACCCATACTGTGTCCAATTATTACTATTTCATTTAGATCATTATCTTTTATATACTTAATAATTGAACTTTTGATATTATCATACCAAGGCATTTCTATTGATTTATTTCCATTAAACCCTGCATAAGAAAAGAGATAAGATTTTCTTTTCAAAGTTAAATTTTCAACGGTTTCTTTCCATATTGAACCTGAAACTGTAAAACCTGGAAGATAAAAAATTGGTTTTCCTTTTCCAATAGTTTCTATTTTGATTGGTTCGGGTTGTTGTGTTTCAACAGTAGTTGCTTTGTCTTTTGAAACTGAACAGTTTGTTACTACTGTAGCAATAAAAAGTATAAGAATAATTTTAATCAATTTGGTCATAATACTATTGTTTTTAATTGTTTGTATTCCTTTGATTAAAAAAAATAGTATTTGTTACACTTTGAAAATATTTGTTGCGTTAAGCTCTTGAATTCAGGTTGATTTTTTCTAATGAACGCTAACTTAAGGATATGGTTGCGTTTTAATACTGAAATAATCCCGAAGCTATCGGGACAGCACATATTCATTGATACCCGCTTATCGGAAGCGGCAGGAACGAAGTTAGCCATTTTAAATGAGAAATTCAAAGGGTGTTCTCCCCCTTTTTTTAAAATGTAAGTTTTAAAAACACTTACTCAATGGTGATGAGATCTGTCAACTGCGCTTCGGTCAATATAAAATCTTTATAAGAAGCATCATAGGTGTTAAAAACCCGATCCCATAGCATTATGGTATTACCATAGTTTTTATTCCACTTGTTATAATGATGGTACAGATGGTATTTTTGAATCAGCTGCATATAACCTTTGGTATATACTTTATAATGAATATAATAATGTACGTTTTCATAAAAGAAGTAGTAACATAAATTACCCAAACCAAAAAAAGAGGCTAGGGGAATGCTGTTGGTAATCAAAAAAACAAGTCCGCTAAAAAATAATGCAAGAGGATAGATAAGTAAAAGTCCTGCGTTTAGCACCCTGTAATCTTTCATATTGTGATGATGATGTAAATGAAATGCTTCTAAAAACCATTGTAAACTGTTGTTCTTAAAAATAGTATGATATACCCAGCGATGTGTGATATATTCAAAAAGACTCCAGATAAAGATACCCAATATAAAAAAGCCTAATGAGCTTAAACTAAGTGTAGTTTTTAGTGTTGCACCATAACTATAAAAGACAATTAAAGGTATTATTTTTATAAACACAAAAAATGGGTTTTTAGAGGCAAACCATGAGAGTAACCTCGGGTGTGTAGTCGCCATATTATGCATTTTAGTCTTATTCATTATCAATACTATTAGGTTGTGTAAGGTATTGTTTCAAGCAATTAAAAAATTCTGAAAAATGAATACCGTCCATTATTCTATGATCAAAAGTAAAGCCAAAAGTGATCACTTGGTGAATTTTTATGCTATTGTCAATCACAACGGATTTGGCTTCTATTTTTCCTGTAGAAATAACCATAGGTACCTTAGTATATGGTGAAATAGGACAAAGTGCTTTTGACAGACCTAAACTGCCTACAGCAGTTAACATTACACTTCCATATGCATTGGGAGGTGATTTAAAAACTGACCAATTCCAATTGAGGGTATAGGCAAAAAAACTATACATTCCGGTAACAAATTTGGTTAAGAATGACGGCAGTACACCAATCACTTTTTTTGAAGCCGTATATTCATTGATTCCTTGTTTTGCCAAAGTGGTTTTTTGTAGAAATTCCGTATTCAGTTCACTAATATCTCTTTGTTGCCCGTTTTCAATAAGAATTCCGCTTAGATCATCTGTTTCAGCATCTACAATGGTGTGAAAGAACACACTAATCTCTTCGCGTTGAAATATCTTGCCCCAACGTATTGTACTGTTTATTTTAGGATGTTTATCTATGGTATTTGAAATTGCTTTGATAAAAAAAGTATAGATATTGATCTGTTTCTCGTTGCAGTATGCGATTAAGTTATCTACTATAATATCTTCCAAACAATAGGTTGATGAATCGCCGGTAGGTTTCCAGGAGGCAAGTGAAACCTTACGCCAGGGGGTCATTTTTTTATAGGGGCATACCGTATGTTTTTCATCTTCTTTTTTCTTTAGAGGAGTAGACAAATTTAGGTTTTTATTAAAAATTTTAGCGTCTAAAATCAGAAAGTTTGTGGTTAGGAACAACTCATCCATAAAAAACTACAGTTCAGTAATTATAAATTTCACAGCTTACGACTTAGAACGACTTTTGAGCTATAATTTAAAAACTTAAAATCATGATCAGAATCGTATTAACATTAGTTATGTACTTGGTATCTCAAGTAACAATTTCACAAACAAAATTTGAAGAAGGAATGCAACAAGCAGTTCAATTAATGCAAGAAAATAAATTAGAAGAGGCTGCTAATTTATTTGAACGTATTGGTAATGCCGAACCAACTAATTGGTTACCTTATTATAATTTAGCCTTATTAAAGACCAGAACAACTTTTGGTATGAAAGATAATGCTGTAATTGAAGCACAATTAAAAATAGCAACTGAGTTTGTCAATAAAGCGGATGAAATATCACCAGATAATTCTGAGATATATGTATTAAAAGGATTGATAAATGTTGCTAAAATTGCTTCAAACCCGATGGTGTATGGTGCAAGTTTATCTGCTGAAACTACTGAACTATATAAAAAAGCAATTGATTTGGATAATTTAAACCCTAGAGCTGTAAGCGGTTTAGCAGAATTTGAAATGGGTGGAGCACGATTTTTTAAACAAGATCTGACGCCATATTGTAAAAAACTACAAGAATCGTTGACATTATATGATAATTTTAAACCTGCATCTGAATTTCATCCTAATTGGGGAAAAGATAGAGTGTTAGAAGTACTAAAAAGTTGTGGTGAATCGAAGACAGCAGATAGTGAAACGGCTACAATTACTGTAAATGTACCAAATGTAACCAGTGATAAAGGTACTGTACAATTTAGTTTATATGATAAAGATACCTTTATGTTAACGTCTTTAGTAAGTAAAATCGGTAAAATTGAAAATGGTATAACCGAAGTTAAATTTGAAGATGTAAAACCGGGATTATATGCAATCATTTGTTTTCATGACAGCAATGAAAACAATAAAATGGACTTTAACGAGCAAAGAATGCCTATGGAAGATTACGGTATTTCAAATAATCCGGTATTAATGGGACCTCCAACTTTTGATGTGGCTAAATTTACAGTTGAAAATAAATCATTAGATTTAACTATTAAATTTTAACCCAAGTTATCGTTCAGGAATAACAAAAAAAGGTTTAAAAATCTATAGTAGAAGGTAAAAATAGTAAAGAAAATGACAAATTTTATTAAAACTTTTCTAATTGGTTTAGTAATTGGAACCATTATATTTCTAATATTTTTTGCACTAGAAATTCTTGGTGGAGGTAGTGTTTCGTATGATGAAAAATTGCTTAGAGATTTCGGATATTATCAATTATACTCTGTAGTATTAACTTTTGTCAATGGTTATTGGTTTGATTATTTAAATCATAAGGTCAATTGGGAAAAATATACCAAATACCGTTTATTAATTGGTGCTTTAGGAGGTGTTGCTATAACAATTGTGAGCGTATTTTTTATTAGAATATTTATATATGTTGGTATAAAAGATAAAACATTTAGCGAGTTTATAGAGAGTGAAAACGGAGTCTTTTACGTAATATCATTATTAATTACTATAGTAATTTCTGCTTTTTTTCACGCTTTTTACCTTTATCGTGAAGTACAAAAAAATAAAGTTACAGAACAAAAAATTATTGCAGGTACAGCCTCAGCACAGTTTGATGCTTTAAAAAATCAATTAGACCCTCATTTTTTATTTAATAGTTTAAATGTTTTAACCAGTTTAATTGATGAAAATACTGATGCTGCTCAAAATTTTACTACGGCTTTATCTAAAGTGTATAGATATGTATTAGAGCAGAAAAATAAAGAATTGGTAAGTGTAGACGAAGAATTGCAATTTGCAAAAATCTATGTCAGATTACTTAAAATGCGTTTTGAAGATAGCATCATCTTCGAAATTCCTGAAAAAGCAAATAATCCTGAAGCCAAGGTAGTACCATTATCATTACAATTATTATTAGAAAATGCAGTAAAACATAATATTGTAAATGCTTCTAACCCTTTGCATATTAAGATTTATGAAAAAGAAGGTAATTTAATTGTAGAAAATAATTTACAATCAAAAAAAGTACTTAAAAAGGGTAGTGGAGTAGGTTTGGTAAACATTCAACAGCGTTATAGTTTACTGACCAAACGCAAAGTAAATATTAACAAAACAACATCGGCTTTTATAGTACAATTACCGATGTTAACAAAACAATCATCCGTTATGAAAACAATATCATCATCTAAAACAGTTAATTCAAGCTATGTCAGAGCTAGAAAAAGAGTAGAGAAATTAAAAGATTTTTACGGCAGTTTAGTTGCTTATGTCATTGTAATACCTTTTTTAATATTTATAAATTTTAATACGTATTCCGGATTTCAATGGTTCTGGTTTCCGATGTTAGGTTGGGGAATGGGACTGGCTTTTCAAGCCTATGAAGTGTATGGTAAAGATAAATATTTTGGAAAATCTTGGGAAGAAAGAAAAATGCAAGAGTATATGGAAGAAGAAAGCGAAAAAAAGAATAGTTGGGAATAATTATATAGATTATCAAAAAAGAATATCATGGAAAATTACACACAAGAAGAACGTTATTTAAAAGCCAAAGAGCGTGTAAAAAAACTAAAAGGATTTTATACACATCTAAGTGTTTACATTATTGTTAATACGGCGTTATTGTTACTTATCTATAGTGGGTACGATATTAAAATAAATTTTTGGAAACTAGGCTCGTTCTATACACCATTGGGCTGGGGGATAGGTTTGGCAATTCATGCTTTGATAGTTTTCGGACCCAACTCAGTATTTCTAAAACGCTGGGAAGAAAAGAAATTAGATCAATTTATTAAAGAAGAACAACAAAATAATAATCAATGGGAATAATTATGGAAAATTATAGAGAAGAAGATCGTTATATAAGAGCAAAGAAAAGAGTAGAGAAATTAAAAGGGTTTTATTGGCATTTTGCATCCTATTTTGCTGTGAATATGTTTATCAGTATTAGTAAAATTGTAAGTGATATAAGCGAAGGCGAAACTTTTATGCAAGCCTTTTGGGATTTCGGAACCTTTGCAGTCTGGATCTTTTGGGGAATAGGAATCTTTTTTCATGGAATGGGAGTTTTCGGACAAAATATCCTTTTTGGTAAAGATTGGGAAGAACGTAAAATTAATGAATACATGGATGGAGATAAACAACGTTGGGAGTAATAATTATTTTTGATTTATTCGATTTACGATTAATAAACACTCCAAAATAAACAACTCGAAATAAAACTAATAATGAACATAATCATCATAGAAGACGAAAAACCATCAGCAAGATACTTGAAGAGAATGCTTGCTAATATTGATATTGAAGTAAATGCAATGTTACATTCAGTTGAAGAATCTATAGCATGGTTTCAAGCAAATACACATCCTGATCTCATTTTTTTAGACATACAATTATCAGACGGATTGTCTTTTGAAATCTTTGAAAACATTGATATTAAGAGCGCTATTATTTTTACTACAGCTTATGATGAATATGCTTTACAAGCTTTTAAATTAAATAGTATAGATTATTTGTTGAAACCAATTGATAATGAAGACCTTGAAACTGCTGTAAACAAATATAAAGAGAGAGTTTCAGAAAAAAAGAACGTTTCAATTGATTTTAATGATATAAAAAAAATACTTGTCAATCAACAAGAGGATGTATATAAAAAAAGGTTTACAGTTAAAGTTGGGCAACATTTAAAGATGATAAGTATCAATGATATTGAATGCTTTTATAGTGAAAACAAAGGAACCTATATCCATACTTCTGAAGGTAGAGACTACTTGATCGATCTAACATTAGAACAGTTAGAAAAGGAATTAGAACCTCAAACTTTTTTTAGAGTGAATCGTAAATTCTATATCAATATCAATGCTATAAAAGATATGATTTCATACACAAATTCCAGATTACAAATAAAGTTAAAATCATATACTGCACAAGAAGTTATTGTTAGCCGTGAACGTGTTCGTGATTTTAAAGATTGGTTGGCTTAGTTTAAGACTTAAGATAAATGACTCGCTTCACTTTAAGACTAATGATATTTTCAGTTTGTAAAATATTTTAATCTAAAGAATTCCTCGACGCTTTGCGTCGGGGTTTCCAGTTTACCTCTCTGAGCCTGTACCGAGCGAAGCCGAGGTAGAGAGGTCGCAATCGCATTTAGCGATTACGGGTGAGGCAAAATATATAATTTTGGTTTTTGACCTAAAAGGTTAAAGCTTGTGCCCAGCTTGACTGAGTATGAAACGAGCGAAACATGTGCTGAGCTTGTCGAAGTATACCTCTATGCCCGTCCGCCATAGGAGGAGCTCTGCCTCGAGGATAGTTAGTTTCAAGAAATTATTTATTATCGGATACGTTTATTTTTATATCTATCCGATAATTAGTATATTTGCGATGTGTGGACAGTAGATTTAACATATAGACAAGAATTAGAGTCAACATTTAAGCGTTTACAAGAAAAAGTAATAAGCTTAAATGTATATAGACCATTGCCAAAAGCTGCACTACATAAAATTAAAGAAGCTTTACAAATAGAATGGACTTACAATTCTAATAGTATTGAAGGCAATACATTAAGCTTACGTGAAACTCAAATGATATTGCAAGAAGGTATTACTATTAAAGGGAAATCTTTACGTGAACATTTTGAGGCTAAAAATCATGAAAATGCAATTCATTATTTATATGACCTTGTAGATAAAAATTATGTAATCAATAGTAAAAATATTCTATCACTTCACGGTTTGGTATTACGCTCTATTGAAGACGAGTTTGCAGGTCGGTTAAGAAATAGTGGTGTTCGTATTTCGGGCGCTAATTTTGTTCCTCCAAATGCAGCTAAAGTTTCACAATTATTAGATGAGTTGGTAATGTTTGTTAATTCAAACCCATTGAAATTAAATGATATAGAATTGGCAACTGTATTTCATCATAAAATGGTACATATACATCCTTTTTTTGATGGTAATGGTCGTACTGTCCGTTTAGCAATGAATTTATTATTACTGAGAAAAGGGTTTCCGCCTGCTATTATTCTTAAAAATGATAGAAAGAAATATTATGAAGCTTTAAATCAGGCAAACAAAGGTAATTACTATAAGTTAATGTTGTTAATGTGTCAATCATTAGAAAGAACGTTAAATATTTATTTAACTGCTTTGCCTAACCATGATATTGATTATCAAAATATTGCTAATATCGTTGAAGAACCAGAAATACCTTACGGGCAAGAATATATAAGTCTATTAGCTAGACAAGGTAAAATAGATGCTCATAAAGAAGGTAGAAACTGGGTAACTACTAAAAAGGCTATTATTGATTATATAAGCTCAAGAAAGAGAAAATAAACTCGATCTTGAGTTTTTGATGTCCAATAGTCTTAGTTTTCAAAAAAACTAAATACACTACCTCCATAACGTTTATAATAGCTGAAATTTTTATTCTTAGATAGATCAGTATCCTTTGAATGTTCAATAATTAAGAGTCCATTTTCATTTAACATATCTTTTGAGAAAATTAACGTTGAAATAGCTAAAAATTGTTCATCATCAAAATTATAAGGAGGATCAGCGAAGATAATATCGACTTTTAGGTTATTTTTTTCTAGAAACTTATAAGCATCACTTTTAATGACATTAATATTCATGTCTAATTCCTCAGAAATTGAGTGTATAAACTTTGTACAACCATAATGTTTGTCAACGCTAATAATATGTTGTGTGCCTCGTGAAGCGAATTCAAAACTAATGCTACCAATACCTGCAAACAGATCAATGATAGATAAATCTTCAAAATAATATAAATTATTTAAGATATTAAATAGAGCTTCTTTGGCAATATCTGTGGTTGGGCGAGTTGGTAGT
Source organism: uncultured Flavobacteriaceae bacterium (assembly GCA_964463085.1). Lineage (GTDB taxonomy): Bacteria > Bacteroidota > Bacteroidia > Flavobacteriales > Flavobacteriaceae > Aureibaculum. The sequence continues at coordinate 38,345 of CAYXAZ010000015.1, forward strand.
TTTTTTGGAGCGTTGATACGCCTGCTTTTATATTTACCGGATACAATGCGCATTAATATTGATTTAACAGAGTATAATACTTCCTTTTATCCATTTCTGTAAAAGTATCATCATATAGATATTTAGACCTGTTTTCAAGTAAACTCACATTTCTAATATAAGTGTAGGCTATCTTGTATAGTTCATCATCTTTTTCAATATTACCCAATAATATGAGTTCAAACTTTTCAGGATTTAACTTTAATTGTTCTGCAGTAAATAATACATAATAAATAAAATCTTCTTTAGTTGAAAATTCAAATGTATTGTACAATTGTAGTTTTTTGTTTGCGATAACTATAAGTTCAAAGTGATTATTATTTATATGAGCAAACATATGTGGTACTAAACTGTATTTATAAATACTCAACAAACTATCAATAAGTATATTAGAGTAGTGTTTAAAATCAAACTCTTTAAACTGATCTAATAAAAAGTTATTGATATTGGCATATGGAATATAAACAGAGACAATGTCATGATTTTTTATTTCATCATATACTAAATAATCACTCGCATAAACTTTGGTATTAAAGTTTACATAGTCTTTTAATTTTTCTTCATCAAATAAAGGTTTGGGTACCAATGTAGATAATTCATTGATATGACTTACATTAACAGAATGATACTTTTTTTGAAGAAGTTCTTCCCCTTTAAAAACTTCAGCAATATTTTCTAATAGTTTTTGAGGAGAATTATTACTTTCTTGAAAAGTGTATTCATGTAAAGTAGTAAATGTCTTACTGTCTTTATCTAAAATACAAAAAGAAAATCCATCCAAACTAAATTGGATGGATAAATGACTACTTTCTAGATTAGCTATATCTAATATTTTATTTGTCTTTATCTTCGTTAGTATCATAAATTGGAGGCCAGTTACCACTCGTTTTCACATTTTCTAAGGATCCTACAGATATATATTCACCTTTAACTTCAGGGCCACCTAAAGCTTCTTTTTCTTGTCTTATATAATCTATATTTAAACCTTTTAAAACAATAGCTTTGTCAACTTTAGCCTCAAAAACGGAAGCCTTAACACCTTGTACTTTTTCAACAAAACCGGTTTTTATTTCAAATTGAGCGTCAGTTCCGGGTACATTAAACATATTCTTATAGTCTCTACCTGCAAAGCTTGCCCTTACATCTTTAAAACCAATAGTGTCAACTACCCTTTTTTCAACATCAATTGTAATAGCGCCTCTTTGCTCAGTTACCACAATATTTTTAGTTTCAGTAATTGCAAATTTAGCTGTATCAATAAATTGAACTAGGTTAGCAGATTTATCGGTAAATTTACCGGTAACTTCTTTATGAGCAATCTCTGCATCACGTATCATTTTTAAATGATCAATTACTTTGGCATATTTGATTTTCTTTTGCTCATTAAATTTTATAGGTCCCATTACACCATCATAAATTTTATATCCTAAAAAGGCTATTATAACCCACAAAAATATAGAGATTAAGGTTCTAAATTTTTTAGGAACAAAATTTACTATTGCTTTGGCAATAAAGTAAAAAGCAATTATACCTACAACAAAGGCTATTAGTATTACAATCATTTTATTTTTTTTAAATGGTTATACGCAAATCTACAAAATTTTTTCAATGGTTAAAACTTTTAAGCATAAATCAATTTGTACCTTTGAATTTTTACTCATATTAATTGATGATAGACAGCCCAAAACAATTATATAACATCTTAATTGAAAAGTTCCCTTTTACTCCTACGACAGTTCAAGATGATTTGTTAGATATGTTGTCAGTATTTATTTTTGATAAAGATAAAAGAAAGTTGTTTTTACTAAAAGGATATGCAGGTACAGGTAAGACTACTATTATAGGTACCGTAGTAAACAACCTTTGGCATGTAGGTTTAAAATCAGTATTATTAGCACCAACTGGTAGAGCTGCAAAAGTCATCGCAAATTATTCAAACAGACAAGCCTTTACAATACATAAAAAGATATATCATCCACGTAAATCAAAAAACGGAGGTGTCTCTTTTGTTTTACAAGCCAATAAGCATACAAATACTCTTTTTATTGTAGATGAAGCTTCTATGATACCTGATAGAACTGCAGATGCTAAATTTTTTGAAAATGGCTCATTATTAGATGATCTATTGTCTTATGTATATTCCGGTAAAAATTGTAAACTCATTTTTATAGGTGATACGGCACAGTTACCTCCGGTAAAACTAGAAATGAGTCCTGCTTTACAAGCTGATACCCTTGAATTACAATATGATAAAAATGTAATTGAAGTTGAATTAGATGAGGTAATGAGACAGCATCAAGATTCAGGCATTTTAGCCAATGCTACTCAATTGAGATTGTTATTAGATGAGTATGGAATAGGTAATTTTAAGTTTAGCTTAAACTTTCCGGATATTATCCGTTTGACTGATGGATACGACATAGAAGATGCTATTACTTCAGCTTATGACAACGAAGGAGTTGAAGATACCGCTTTAGTTGTACGCTCTAATAAAAGAGCGAATCAATATAATCAACAAATACGCGGTAAAATACGCGGACAAGAAAATGAAATTGCTGCAGGAGATTATGTCATGGTTGTTAAAAATAATTATTATTGGTTAAAAGATAGCGCTGATGCAGGATTTATTGCTAATGGAGATATTTGCGAAATTCTTCAAATATTTAGATACAAAGACTTATACGGATTTAGATTTGCGGAGGTGAACCTTAGAATGATTGACTATCCCAATCAAAAACCATTTGAAACCGTTATTTTATTAGATACCTTAACCAGTGAAACTCCATCACTTTCTTATGAAGATTCCAACCGATTATATCAAGAGATTACAAAAGACTTTGTTGATGAAAGATCTTCCTACAAACGATTATTATCTGTAAAAAGGAACAAATATTTTAATGCTTTACAAATAAAATTCTCTTATGCCATGACCTGTCATAAATCACAAGGAGGTCAATGGAAAACAGTATTTATTGAACAGCCATATTTACCAGAAGGACCAAATATTTCATATTATAGATGGTTGTATACTGCAATTACCAGAGCACAAGAAAAACTATATTTAATAGGTTTTAAAGATGATTTTTTTGAGGAATGACGGTAGAAATAGAACGCTGATGACGCTGATTTTTATGATAATTATTTTTGTTTCATATTGTCATTATTAATTTCCTTTATCACATTATCTTTGATTTGCTCAAATGATACGTTACATAACCACTCTTCACTCTTTTTATTTGGATTTTGGCTAGTTCCATATCTATTTAATAGTCTCCTCTCAATTCCATAAGCATTACTAATAGCTTTACTACAATAAAACTCGAAAATTTCTGTATTTTCATAGGCTTCAATAGTTCTAAATCTTGTTTTAGGTTGTTTAGATACTCCTATTTTTATATCAGATTGTATATCTTTAATAACATAAATATAAGGTGTTGTAGAATCCTGTGGTAAATGATTATCATAGAATCGTTTCCTTTTTTCATATTTTGCTATAGGATAAATTTCCAATGCAAGTGATTGAATTTTATTAACTAATTCTGGGCTTGGGTCAGACCTCATGGCACCAGTAACTTTTTCCTCTAATAAATTATCTCTAATTATTGGTTGTCTCCCAAGCGCAATTATTAACTCTTCGGGAGTTATAATTCCTTCTCCACAAAGAAAACAGAGTGATTGTGATATTTTCCATTCAGGACCTTTTACACGTTTACCTAAAAAAGAATGCCCTCCCAACAAACCCCAAGTAGATTTTGGTGAATTTCGTATTGGAGAGAATTGGTTCCAATATCTACCAACAAGACTCTTTGCGATTCCCAAAGATCTTTCTTTAGTTGATGTTTTTAAAGGTACAAAAGATTTAGGGAACTTCATTTTAATTGGTAATTAGTATTTATGAATATCAATATTTCGCCTTTGGTTGGTGTTTTTCACCAACAAATTTAATCCTGCAAAGCAAAAACCTTTTTTAATAGTGTTGATGTTCTTGAAGATACTTTTGTTCTAATCTCTTTTTCTTCAATTGCAATCATTGTATATACTCCTTTTAGAGCTTCTTGTGTTACATGATCTGTCAGATCAGGATTTACTTTTTTAACAAAAGGAATGGTATTGTATTTAGTAATCATGTTTTCCCAGATTTTATCAGCACCCACTTTGGTAAAAGAATTTTTTATAACCGGACTGAATTTATCATATAATGCTTCTGATGTTCCACTTTGTAAATATTGAGTGGCAGCATTTTCTTTACCTAATAATATATTCTTGGCATCGTTGAAGGTAATTCCTTTAACAGCATCAACAAAAATTGGTGTCGCTTCTTTTACAGCATTTTCAGCTGCTCTATTCAATGCTTTCAAGCCTTGATCTGCCAAATTCCCTAAACCTATATCTCTAAGTGCTTTATCAACTTTTTGAAGCTCATCTGGCAACCCGATTTTTACCAATTCATTTTTAAAGAAGCCATCTTCTTGAGTAAGTTTAGTTACTTGTTTGTCAATTCCGTTATCTAAAGCTTCGCGTAGACCTGAGGCAATATCAGTATTACTAATAGCATCTTGAGGCAATTGGTTTACAACCTGTTGTAATTCTGAACAAGAGCTTAAAAATAAGATTGTAATTATGGAAATAGTTTTAAAAAATTTCATTTTTATTAATTTTAGAAACCATGAGTATCAATTTTATAAAAATAGTTTTAAAATTTTGATTATTTTAGTAATTCTATAATTTAAATATCAATAATGCTTTCATTGAATGATAAATTTTATATAAACTATTTATTTCTGATAGGACTAATTGCAGTACTAACCTCTTGTGGAACAACGCATCAAATAAAAAGTGAGTTAAAACAAAGTCATAAAGAGGCTTCTTTTTTTAAAGGGTTTGTATTGTATGATCCCGCCACAAAAAAGGAAATCATCAATCATAATGGCGCTAAATATTTTACACCAGCTTCTAATACTAAACTGTATACTTTTTATACAGCTTATAGAGCGTTAAAAGATTCAGTTAAAAGTTTAGCTTATTATAAAACGGAGGATTCTTTAATTATAAAAGGTACTGCAGATCCATCATTTTTATATGGTTTCAAATCGCATAAAGTATTAGATTTTTTAAGAAATCAAAAAGACACTATTTATATGGTTGATGAATCTATTGACGAAACACCTTTGGGTAGTGGTTGGGCTTGGGATGATTATCCATATTATTATATGCCTGAAAAAAGCTTATTTCCCATTTATGGAAATATTGTCAATTATAAAATGGAAAATGATTCATTGATTAGTTATCCATCATTTTTTAAGAATAAAATTCATGTTTTAGACTCAGTTTCTTTGACAAGAGAACTAGCGGAAAATCAATTTTATCTTCAGCGAGACAGACAAAAAAAGAAGGAAGTTCCGTTTATTGTTTCTAATGATCTTGTAGCAGAATTATTAAGTGATATTTTTCATAAAAAAATTAAAGTAATACCTAATTCAATACAATTTAATTACAAGACATTGAAAGGTTTACCATATGATTCTTTATATAAAAAAATGCTTGTTATAAGTGATAATTTTATTGCGGAACAGTTGATGCTTCAGGTTGGTAAAAAAGTAGCAGATTCATATAGTGTAGAAGCCGCTATTGAATATTCGCTAGCTAATTATCTACAAGACCTACCTCAAAAACCTCGTTGGGTAGATGGCTCGGGGTTATCGCGATATAATCTTTTTACACCAAATGATATGGTGTTTTTATTGGAAAAAATGTATAAAGAAATACCTTTGCATAAACTATTGAATTATTTTCCTGTTGGTGGAGAAACGGGTACCTTAAAAAATTGGTATGCAAATGAAAAACCTTTTGTGTATGCAAAATCAGGTACTTTATCAAATAATTATTGTTTGAGTGGGTATGTAATTACTAAAAAAGGAAAATTACTTATTTTTAGTTTTATGAATAATCATTATAGAATACCAACTTCTGAGGTTAAGCAAAGTATTGAAAAGACATTGAAAAAGATTTATAATTCATATTGAATGAAGAGAATAATAGCAAAATTTTTATTTTTTATCATTGGGTGGAAAGCAAATTATCCTTCAAAATTTAAAGTACCAAAATCTGTTATGCTGGCAGCGCCGCATACCTCTAATTGGGACATCGTTTTTGCATTAGGTGTTTATTGGATGGAAGGAATAGATGCTAAATTTTTGATTAAAAATAGTTATACAAATAGCTTCTTTGGTTTTTTCTTTAAATGGTTAGGAGCCATAGGTGTAGATAGAGCAAAACATAATAATTTAGTAGATTATTCGATTGAATTATTGAATAATTCAAAAAAATTGATTTTAATGGTACCAGCCGAAGGTTCTCGTAGACGAGTAGAAAAATGGAAAACGGGCTTTTATCACATTGCCAGTAAAGCTCAAGTACCTGTGTCTTTTGGGTTCTTAGATTATAAAAATAAAATTGCCGGAGTTGGAGATGTATTTAACCTTAGTGGAGATTTTAAAAGTGATATGCAATATATTCAGGACTTTTACAGTAAAATTGAAGGTAAACATCCCGAATTTTATAATAAAAAGATTTTTTAATCTATAAATTCTCCGACGGCTTGTCGCGGAGCTTCCTGTTTACCCCTCCTTTGGGGAGGTCGGAACTGCTTTTTCAGCAGTTCCGGGTGAGGTAAAATACAATCCCGACCATTCGGGACGGTTTTTGGTACTAAGACCAAAGCTTGTGCCCTCCCGATAGCTATCGGGATTGACTGGGTATGATCCCGATAGCTATCAGGAGGCGAAATACTCCTATGGCTTGTGGGGATAGTCGGTTTCAAGAAACTTTTTATTTACCGAACTCATCTTTTTTACAATATCTCCAACTTTTATAGTACCGGATTTTACAATTTTAGCATTTACGCCACGTAAGTGTAATTTTTTACCTATTGGAGAGTTTACAAACTTTACAGCATCAAGACCAAAACGTTCTGTAAACTTTTTACAACCATTATGAGGGATAGCAGTAATTTCGATAATAGCTTCACCTAAAGATAATTGTGTACCTGCCGGTAAGTTATCATCACTTAAGTTAATATCAACAAATAGTTGATCTCCGGCCAATTGCCATCTTTCTTTATGTTGTGCTATGTGGGCAATACATCTAGAATTCATGATATTCAATTGCATTTCAGGATGCGAACTGCCATTAGCAGTTTTTGAACTACCTCTAGTACTCCAATTATCTCCGATAAGACCTTTCTCTTTGTCAAGAAACCCTTGTTGTAATATTTTTCGCTTGCCTACATCAGGTCTGCATACAATCATTTCTAAAATGGTAGTATTAGTTGGAGATTGTTTTATATGCTCTAAGCCAACTTCAAGTTGTTTTGTTGTTAAATGTAATTTCATTTTTAAGGTATTAAAACTATTTTTCCTTTCACTTCTTTATTAGTCATGGCATTCATGGCATCAATAACTTTTTCTAACGGATATTCTCTATGAATCTTTGTTTTTAACTTACCTTGAGCAAACCATTTTACAATGGTTGTTAAATTTTCAGTATTTTGTTGAGGTTCATTTTTTACAAATGCTCCCCAAAATACACCTACAATCTGACAGCCTTTTAATAAAACTAAATTCAAAGGAATTTTTGGTATCTCACCGGCAGCAAAGCCGACTACTAAATACCTACCTTTCCATGCAATTGTACGCAATGCAGGTTCAGCATATTTATCTCCAACCGGATCATAAATTACATCAACCCCTTTGCCATTGGTCAATTCTTTAACTTTATCTTTAAGGTTTTCTGTGGTATAGTTAATGGTAAAGTCAGCACCATTTTCTTTACAAAATCCTAATTTTTCATCAGTAGAAGCTGCTGCAATAATTGTAGCACCTAGTACTTTTGCTATTTGGATTGCTGCTGTCCCAACGCCACCAGCAGCACCTAATACTAGTAAAGTTTCTCCTTGTTGCAGTTTAGCTCTATTTACCAAAGCATGATATGAAGTGCCATAGGTAAGCATGGAAGAAGCAGCTGTAATAAAATCCATTGTAGGAGGCATTTTAAAAACATTTCTAGCCTTTGCTTTTACTTCTTCGGCAAATCCACCAAAAAAAGCTCCATACATTACATTATCGCCGATATTGAGATGTGTTACACCTTCACCAACTGCTTTGATAGTTCCAGAGATTTCACCACCAGGTGAAAACGGAAAATCTGGTTTGAATTGATATTTCCCTTGAATAATCAACGTATCAGGGAAATTGAGTCCGCAAGCTTTTACATTGATAATCACTTCTCCTTTAGTTGGTCTTAAAGAAAGAGTTTCTTCAATAATAAGATTTTCAATTGGACCGAATGATTTACAAAATACTGCCTTCATATACCCAAACCATTTAGGTTTTCGGGAGTTTTGGCGAAAGTTATTTTTTTCTT
>CAYXAZ010000016.1:0-45416 GCA_964463085.1 uncultured Flavobacteriaceae bacterium
TAAGGTTTGTAAAGACGAAAGTCAACTCACTTCTAAAAGTTCTATAAAGCTACAACAATTTGACAAAAGGACTGCACACCGAATTGCACACCTAATATATGGGATTAAATGATATCAAATAATACCATATAAAATGAAAAACACTGATAATCATACGATTAACAGTGTTTTAGTTTGACCTATTACTAGGTTCGTCGGGGTGGCAGGATTCGAACCTGCGGCCTCCACGTCCCAAACGTGGCGCGATAACCGGGCTACGCTACACCCCGAAAATTACGAAGCAAATACTTCATATTAATCTTAATAATATTTCAAATTCCAAATTCCAAAAAAAAAATAGAAACTTAGATTTTTCTGCGGAAGAGATTAACTTTGTTGATCCCTTTTACCACATCCTGCAAATAACTTTACCAATACGCTGAAAGCGTATCGACATCTTTTAAAAAAGAAATTCATTTCAAGCAAGCTTGATGAATTATATTTTTTAAAAAATCTGCCATGCAAACTTATTTGATTGCGGAGAGGAAGGGATTCGAACCCCCGGTACCCGTAAAGGTACAACTCCTTAGCAGGGAGCCCCGATCGACCACTCTGGCACCTCTCCAAAATTTTAATGAACTTCACTTCTAAAAGTGCGTGCCTACCCGACAAAATAGCGTCTTTATGTAGGCGGGTGCAAATGTAATAATTTGATGATTTACTACCTACTATTTTTTAAATTTTTATTCTAAAATTTATAGAGTAAATCTTAATTAAATAAGATTTAACATCTTATACCTATTATATCTTATGAAATTATTATAAATTTAGAGTCAAATCATTATAAAATAATCAAATTAATATATGGCAACACTTACAATTAATAACAAAGTATATCAGGTAAATACTGACTCAGATATGCCATTACTTTGGGTAATTAGAGATTTAGTCGGATTAACAGGTACAAAATATGGATGTGGTAAAGGACTCTGTGGATCATGTACTGTATTAGTTGATGGTAATCCAGTTCGATCATGTTTAACTCCTGCTTCAACAGCAGAAGGTAAAAAGATTTTAACCATTGAAGGCGTTGAAAATGAGAATAAAGTATTACAGGAAGTTTGGGAAGATCTAAATGTACCCCAATGCGGATATTGTCAATCTGGTCAAATTATATCAGCAGTAGCTTTGTTAAATAAAAATATAAACCCAACTGATGATGATATTGATGAAGCTATGAGTGGTAATATATGTAGATGTGGTACTTATCAAAGAATAAGAAGTGCTATTCATAAAACAGCTGAATTAACTAATTCTAAAACTAAATAATTATGAGCTCAATTCAAATAATAACAAGAAGAAGCTTTATTCGTGGTTTAGGATTAGCTTCAGGAGGATTAATCATTGCTTGTAATTTTCCATCTTCTGACGAAAAAGACCCTGTAAAAAGACCTTTTAATGGAGAAACCTTTGAACCCAATTTATTTATTCAGTTAAAGGATAATGGCGAGTTGGTATTATTAGCTTCCCGTTCTGAGATGGGTAATGGTGTACGTACTTCATTGACTTCTGTAATTGCTGATGAAATGGATGCTGATTGGAAAATGGTAAGTGTGAAACAAGCAACAGGGAATCCTAAATTTATGGATCAGAATACTGATGGATCACGTAGCATACGGTCTCTTTTTAAACCTATGCGTAAAATGGGCGCGACTGCCAGAGCAATGTTAATTACTGCTGCTGCAACAAAATGGCAAGTTGACGAATCAGTGTTAAAAACAGAAAATCATTATGTACTTAACACAACAAATAATAAAAAAGTTTTTTATGGAGATTTAATAAAAGAAGCTGCTGAAGTAGCCATTCCTGAAAATCCACCATTAAAAGATCCTAAAGATTTCAAATATATAGGTACAGACCTAAAAAGTATTGATGGAGCTGGGTTTGCATCGGGTAAACCAAAATATGGTATGGACATTAAGTTACCCGACATGAAATATGTGGCTATTGCCAGATGTCCTGTTACATTTGGTACCGTAAAAAGTTTTAAAAGAGATAAAGCTCTAAAAATTGCCGGAGTAACTGATATCATTGAAATACCAAGAATTACAAAACCTTTTGGTGCATTAGGAGGTATCGTAGTCATTGCAGATAACACCTGGGCTGCCTTTAAAGGAAAAGAAGCATTGGAAATTGAATGGAATTATGGCGATAATAAAGGGTATAACAGTGAACATTACGATAAAATGATTACTGATAATGTCCATAAAAAAGGAAAAGAAGTAAAAAACGACGGCAATGTAACTAAAGCATTCAAAAATGCTGAACACATTGTTGAAAGCACTTTTCAATTACCACACTTAGTACATGCACCTATGGAAGTGCCTAATGCAACTGCTTGGGTTAAAAACGATGGTACTTGTGAAGTTTGGGCTCCTGTTCAATCACCACAAACAGCTAGAAAAGTAGTAGCTGCTTTTTTAGAGACAGATGCTGAAAATGTGACTATTAACGTCACTTTTTTAGGCGGTGGCTTTGGCAGAAAATCGAAACCTGACTTTGTAGTTGAAGCCGTTGTCGTTTCAAAAATTGTAAATGCACCGGTGCAGGTAGTTTGGACACGTGAAGACGATATACACCATAGTTTTTACCATGCGGTGAGTGCACAATATATGAAAGGAGCTTTAGATAAAGAGGGTAATGTTACAGGTTGGCTACATAGGGTAGCCTATCCGTCTATTGCTTCAACTTTTGCGCCTGATTCTGGCTATGCGGCAGGATTCGAATTTGGACAAGGATTAATTAATATTCCATATCAAATAGATAATGTAAGATGTGAAAATGGTAAAGCACCTGCACATTTACGTATTGGTTGGTTTCGTTCAGTTATTAATATTGTTCAAAGTTTTTCTGTAAATATCTTTGTGGATGAATTGGCTGTTAAAGCAAAAAAAGATCCGCTACAATTCAGATTAGATCTGATAGGCAATGACCGTATTGAAGAATCTAAATCTGGCTATCATTTTGATAGTGCCAAGCTAAAAAATGTATTGAAAATTGCTGCGAAAAATGCTAATTATGGTAAAGATCTACCGGAAGGACACGGAATGGGAATAGCAATGCATTATAGTTTTTTATCATATATAGCTTCTGTAATAGAAGTTTCCGTAATCAATGGTAAATTGAAAGTACATAATATACATTCCGTTATTGACTGTGGTATAGCAGTTAATACAGATACAGTAAAATCTCAAATGCAAGGTGCGGCTATTTTCGGGATGTCATTAGCCTATTATGGTAAAATTACAGCTAAAGACGGTGCTGTTGAACAGAGTAATTACCACGATTATCAGATGATACGCATGAATGAAGCACCAGAAGTTCAGGTTGAAATTGTAAATAGTACTGATAAGCCTACCGGAGTGGGAGAGCCCGGTGTACCACCAATTGCTCCGGCAATCATCAATGCTATTTATAATGCTACGGGTAAACGTTATTATTCATTGCCATTAATGGATCACGGACTAGTGTAGGTTAAATTTCAAATCTCAAGCACCAAATTCCATTTTTTAATTATTACCCATTTGGAATTTTAATATTGGAACTTTTTAAAGTATGGATTCTCCAATTTTAATTCTCCTTGCTGGAGGAAAATCTACTAGGATGGGCTATCCGAAAGGATTATTAGATTATCATGGTACATTATGGATATTAGAGCAAGTATCTCGCTATAAACATGTTGAAAACCTTAAGGTTTATATAGGATTGGGATATGATTATGAGCAATATTTAGAAACTATACCTTGGTTTAAAGACGCTATTGAAAATTCATATAATTATAATGGAGTAGAAGTGAAGGTTGTTATTAATGATCAACCAGAGTTAGGTTCTTTTTCTACACTTCAGACTGTTATGAGAAATATTAATGTTGATTCTACTATTATAGTACAACCAATTGATGTTCCATTACTAAATAAACAAAGCTTAGCAGCTATTATCAATGAAAATAATACAATTGTAATCCCTAAATGTAATGGTAAGAATGGACACCCTGTAAAGTTAAAGTCTGAATTTTGGAAGCCATTATTGACATTAGATTCATTTTCAAGTGATGCCCGACTTGATACACAAATTAAATTATTTAATACTTCAAGTATTACTTACCTTAAAGTTCATGATAAGTCTGTTTATCAAAACTTTAATACTAAAGATAATTGGAATGATTATTTAAGTATCAGTAATAACTTGATCTAATTATCTTGTACTACCCAACACGTAGAAAGAAAGTTACATTATACTTTTGTATAGACCTCACAGGTTTTTTGAAACCTGTGAGGTCTTTTATATAAAACTTACAAAACCTTGTTAATAACTAGGCAATAAATATATTCATGTAAAATTTGGATTTTAACAAGGTTTTGTATTTTTACAACTTCCGAATTATCGGAACTAAAACAATACTAAATGCCCTCAATTCAAGAGTTACAAGATTTTTCTACACAAGTAAGACGCGATATTTTAAGAATGGTTCACGCCGTTAATTCAGGACATCCGGGAGGTTCTTTAGGATGTACAGAGTTTTTAACGGTACTTTATCAAGAAATATTAAATTATTCAACTGATTTTACCATGGATGGAGAAGGAGAAGATCTATTCTTTTTGTCTAACGGACATATCTCTCCGGTATATTATAGTGTGTTGGCCAGAAGTGGTTTTTTTTCCGTAAAGGAATTAGCTACATTTAGAAAGTTAAACACACGCTTACAAGGACATCCTACAACACATGAAGGCTTACCGGGAATTAGAATAGCTTCAGGTTCTTTAGGACAAGGCATGTCTGTAGCCATTGGTGCAGCACAAGCAAAAAAATTAAATAATGACACTTCAATTGTATATAGTTTACATGGTGATGGAGAACTACAAGAAGGACAAGCTTGGGAAGCAATAATGTATGCTGCCGGAAAAAAAGTAGATAATTTAATTTCAACAGTTGATTATAACAAACAACAAATAGATGGTGCAACAGATGATGTAATGCCTTTAGGAGATCTAAAATCAAAATTTGAAGCATTTGGTTGGGATGTACTTGAAATACAAGAAGGAAATTCTATTGAAGCCATTATTTCAGGCATAAAGGAAGCAAAATCTAGAACAGGTAAAGGTAAACCAGTTTGTATTCTATTGCATACTATTATGGGCAATGGCATTGACTTTATGATGCATACACATGCTTGGCATGGTAAAGCGCCTAACGATGAGCAACTGGCAATTGGTTTATCCCAAAATGCAGAAACATTGGGCGATTATTAGTGAGACTTTATTTTTAAGAGATTACAAAGAAATCGAATAAAAAATAATTAGTCGTCCCGATAGCTATCGGGATAATCCTGCTACAGAGCGGGATCTCATGATGTATATCATTTGAAAATAAAATTCTCCGTGAATCTCTGCGAAAATACTCTGTGCACCTCTGTGGTACAGTTATTACACTGGGAATTCGCAAAGTTGCACAGAGAAAATTCCAAAAACCAGTATTTTATCATTGAGAGCGAAACAGAGTAAAGCGTGACAATCTCTCTGTTAACACACTAATACTAAACCTTAAAATATCAATTTAAATTACTAAAATTTTCCCCTTCGGGGAAATGTCCGAAGGACAAAGGGGTCTATTGTTGCGTATAATAATTATAGTCTTTAATAACAATATCAACAAACTCAATAGGTTTCAATTTGGTTTTAATATCTGTGATACCAATTATTTTATTGTGTAATTTCACTATGACACTATGATTTCCTTTTCGTTTGGCATTTCTATATAATTCTTTAATGGTTTGAATATCAGTATCAGATAGCATAGTAACCTGAGGAAAAGTAGGTGTGTAATCTAAAGGTATATCTACAACTAATGTGTCTGCAATAGTAATCCGTTTTTTCTCAGTGATTACTGTAGTTCCAGCAGCAATATCACCCAAGCGCTGCCCTTTCCCATTCAATAAAATAGTTAATAAAGCTATAGAACCTGAAGCTAAACTTAGATCGATTAAACGTAACATCCACCGCAATACATAACTTCCAAAAGTGGGTTTTGAACCATCAATTTTTACAACTCTAATTTTATTGATATATTTCCCCGGTGTTTGACCATTCATCAATACTTCAAATAGTAAACTGTAGAAAAACACAGGCAATCCTAGTAATAAATAGACCACCCAAAGATCCATGCTCATAGGTAAATCTAACGCATTCATTATCAAAATTACTATAATGTAATATCCAACAATTATAAATCCGTCAATAAGGTAAGCTCCAATTCTTGTTCCAACATTGGCAACATTTTGTTGAATACTTACATTTTGTGCAGTTTCTATTTGAAAATTATCCATTTTTATGTTTATTTGTAGAGATAGATTAGCAGAATATAAACGGGCTAATATAAAAAATATTCTTTTTTATTTAAATGAATAAGTTGAAATAAATGCGAGAAGCAGCTTTTGTAAAAATACATAAAGAAAGATGGCAGTTATTTGAAGATGTATTGGGTAATAAACAGCAAATATCTCCAGATAAATTATCTGATCTATATATTGAAATTACTGATGATCTAAGTTATGCAAAAACTTTTTATCCTAATAGTAACACCGCAGTCTATTTAAATTCTATAGCATCAAGTGCTCATCAAAAAATATATAAAACTAAAAAAGAAGGTAAAAATAGAATTGTTACTTTCTTTAAGACTGAATTTCCGTTAGAATTTTATAAATACCATAAACAGTTACTAATTGCATTTTTGGTGTTTGCCTTTTTTACGCTAGTAGGTGCGTTTTCAGCTTCTGAAGATGGAAACTTCGTTAGATTAATTCTAGGAGATACGTATGTAAATATGACACTTGAAAATATTGAGAAAGGCGACCCGATGGCAGTATATAAAGATGCAGATGAAACTAAAATGTTCATCGCAATTACTTTAAATAATATAAAAGTAGCAATGTATGCCTTTATATTAGGTATTTTATTTTCTGTAGGCACATTATATGTTATGATGCAAAACGGAATCATGCTTGGTTCTTTTTTATATATGTTTTTTGAAAAAGGCTTATTGTGGGAGTCATCACGTACTATATGGATACATGGCACTATAGAAATATCAGTTATCATTATTGCCGGTTGTGCCGGACTGGTATTAGGTAATGGTTTGTTGTTTCCTAAAACTTATTCAAGACTGGATTCTTTTAAAAGAAGTATCAAAGCAGGATTAAAAATAATGGTAAGTACCATTCCGTTTTTTATTGTCGCAGGTTTTTTAGAAGGCTATGTTACCCGCCATACCGAAATGCCTGATTGGCTGGCAATTTTTATCATATTAATTTCATTAGCAATCATCATATTTTATTACGTCATATATCCCATACAATTAACCAAAAAATTACAACCAAATGGAGAACAATAGTTTTATAGAATTCAAAAAAACACGAGATTTAGGAGCCATCATCACAGATACTTTTAAATTTATCAGACATAATTGGAAAGGATATTTCGGTACAGTTGCTAGAATTGCCGGACCTGCATTTATTATTTTTATTATTGCAATGGCAATGTATATGAGGTCACTTGGAGGAATGATGAATGATTTTTTACCTGAAAGCACTTCAGCTAATACACCTGAATTTGGGTTTGATTTAGTATTATATATAATTCTAGCCATGTTTGCAGGTTTAGCATTTTTTGTATTGATGCAAATGGCATCTTTATATTTTATTAAGAGTTATATCAATAATAATGGAGCTGTAGATAGAAGTGAAATTATTACCAATGTTAAACAAAATTTTTGGAAATTTTTAGGCTTTGGTTTTTTGATGATATTAATGGTTATGTTCGGAGTAATGTTATGTTTTTTTCCTGGAATTTACCTGGGAGTCGTTTTGGGGTTAGGAACTTCCATTTTAGTGTTTGAAGGAAAAAGTATTGGTGATACTATAAGTTATTGTTTTACTTTAATTAAAGACCATTGGTGGGAAACTTTTGGAGTTGTATTTGTAATTGGATTTTTAGTCGGAATTTTAGGACAGATCTTTGGCGTTCCGGCTCTCATATATTATTTTGTTAAACTAGGAACCTCATTATCTAATGAAGACCCAACGGCTGTTCTTGGACTATTTTCAGACCCTATATATTTGTTGCTAACAGTATTGTCTTATGTGGGGCAATTTTTATTATCATCAATCACATTAATTGCTTCTGTATTTATTTATTATGACTTAAATGAACAAAAAAACTTAACAGGAACCATCGAAAAAATAGACAGTTTAGGTCAATAATACATTGAAATACATTTTACTCTATATACTAGTTACCTTTTTTACTCTCGGAGTTTTTGCTCAGCAAGATTCTCTTAAAGTGAAGTATGATACATCAGAAATTAAACAGAAAAAATTTGATGCCGATAATTTAGATACTTATAAAAGTGACAAGGATTTTAATTACAATGTAAAAAAACGCAAAATAACCTTTATAGAACGTATTTGGGATTGGTTTAAACGAGTGTTTTTTAAATTTCTATCTTGGCTTTTTGGTAATAAAGCTGCTACGGGAATTTTAGCAGTGATCGTTCGAGTATTACCTTATCTTATTGCTGCAATTGTGCTGTTCTTACTTTTAAAATTTTTCTTAAAAGTCGATATGAATAGTATTATATCCGGTAAAACTGATAAGGCTGTAGTTAGTTTAACAGATGAAGAAGAACTCATAAAAAATGAAGACTTGACAAAATTAATACAAAAAGCAATTGAACAAAAAAATTACCGATTGGCTATTAGATATTATTACCTGTTAGCATTACAAAAGCTGTCAAAGCATGAGTTTATAGAATGGCAGCAAGAAAAAACAAATGAAGATTATATCAAAGAAATAAAACAAGAACTTTTAAAAAGCAAATTCGCCTCAAGTACCTATTTATACGATTTTGTATGGTATGGTAATTTTGATATTAATGAACTTGAATTTGTAAAAGTTGAAGCTGAATTTAATGAATTGAATAAACTAATTAAATAGGCGCAATTGGATAAAAAAATAAAAATATATCTGGGTCTTTTTTCGCTATTACTCATATCGATCATCTATATGGAAAGTGTGAAACCAAAACCTATCAATTGGTTTCCTTCTTATGTAAGTAAACACAAAATACCCTATGGTACTTATGTGTTACATAATGAATTGAAGAGTATATTTTCAACTACACAAATTGATGAAATTAAAATTCCGCCTTATCTGTTTTTACAAGATAGCACCAAACTAGGAACCTATGTGTTTATTGACGATGCTATTAACTTTGGTGAAGACGAATTTAATAAGCTTTTGCAATTTGTAAAAAGGGGGAATGATGTCTTTATCTCTACTCATGGTATTACAATCGACACCTTGAATATAGAAACCGAAGGAATTTTTTCTACTGCTATTGAACAGACACCCTTTTTTAAATTAATGAACAGAAATTTAAGCTCAAAAGAGTTTAATTTTGATAGGGAGTTTCACAATACTTCATTTGTAAAAATAGATACTGCTTCAACTATTGTATTAGGCAAAACAGGTTATATAAATCAAAATGAGAATCGGGTAGCAGAAGGTATTAATTTTGTCAAACAACCTTATGGAAAAGGAAATTTATATTTACATACTTTTCCCGAAGCATTTACTAATTATTTTATCTTGAAATCTTCAAATAATCAATATACAGCATCTGTTTTATCATACTTAGATGATTCTAAACCTATTTTTTTGGATGCATATTATAAAACGGGTAAAAGCAGAATTACTTCACCTATGCATTATTTATTAAGTTCTAAAAGTTTAAAATGGGCTTATTATATAGCATTGATCGGTATAATGTTTTTTGTAATTTTTGAAGGAAAACGTAAACAACGCTATATTCCTATAATTACTCCGTTAAAAAATCAAACATTGGCATTTACCAGAACAATTGCCAATATGTATTATGAAAAATCTGAACATAAAAATATTGCAGAACATAAGATCAGTTATTTATTAGAATATATCAGAGCTAAATTACATGTACCTACAGTAACAATAAATGATCAATTTTATACTTATGTGGCATCACGGAGCAGTATTGATAAAGAGAAAGTTATATCGCTTTTTAATTATATAGATCAGGTACATTTAAAAAATACAATTACAAAAGAAGAATTGATAAAACTGAATACATTAATTGAAGAATTTAAAAATCCTATATAAAAAATGGAGAATCAAGAGACAAACCCTCAAGATGAAGGGTTACAATTTAATAATAGAATAGATCTAAGCAAACTCAAAAATGCTATTTCACAGATCAAAGAGCAATTACACAAAGTTATTATAGGTCAGGATGACTTTATGGAGTTACTTATGGTTGCATTATTAGCTGATGGACATGTATTGATCGAAGGAGTACCCGGGGTAGCAAAAACCATCACAGCAAAACTTTTAGCAAAAACCATTAGTACAGGTTTTAGCAGAATACAATTCACACCAGATTTGATGCCTTCAGATGTACTAGGAACATCAGTTTTAAATATGAAAACATCTGATTTTGAATTTAAAAAAGGCCCTATTTTTTCAAATTTGGTATTGATAGATGAGATCAATCGTGCACCTGCCAAGACTCAGGCGGCATTATTTGAAGTGATGGAAGAACGTCAGGCAACGATTGATGGTAAGAGATATGAAATGCCTCCACCATTTATGGTGTTGGCAACACAAAATCCGATTGATCAAGAAGGTACCTATGCTTTACCGGAAGCACAATTAGATCGTTTTTTATTTAAAATTAGTGTCGACTATCCGAGTTTGGAAGAAGAAGTGCTTATTATTCAATCACATAATGACCGTAAAGGTGCTTTACCGCAAACAATGGTAAAAGAAGTGCTTTCAGAAAAAGATCTGGCTGAATATAGAAGTAAGATTTTTGAAATTTTAGTAGAAGAAAAGATCGTGAAATACATTGCTGAAATTATTTCTAAAACAAGAAATCATCCTCATTTATATTTAGGAGGTTCCCCAAGAGCAAGTATAGCAGTGTTAATGGCTTCAAAAGGATTTGCAGCGTTGAATGATCGAGATTTTGTAATACCTGAAGATGTTAAAAAAAGTATGTATCCGGTATTGAGGCATAGAGTTATTTTAACTCCCGAACGTGAAATGGAAGGGATGACCACCGATAAAGTTATTGAAATGATCATCCAATCTGTGGAAGTACCGAGATAATGAGAAGGTCTTGACTGCACTCGACCAGACACTATAATGATTATCTATGTCTCCTCGAGCAGTTTATGCTGAACTTGTTTCAGTACAGTCGAGAGGTTAACAATAGTATATTTCAATTTAAGAAATGAACCTAATTAAAAAATTATACATACACGAACGCTTTTTTATTTATATCAGCACCATTGCTGCTATATTTCTAATTTCATTCTGGATTGATATTTTATATACTGTTGCTTGGTTGTTACTACTTATATTGATAGTTCTCTTTGTTTTTGATTTAATACTTCTGTTTCGCTTTAAAAATGGAATTAAAGCAAGACGCTTATTACCGGAGAAGTTTTCAAATTCAGATGAAAATCCTGTACCAATAACATTAACAAATAACTACCCTTTTAAAACATATTTAAAAATTATTGATGAATTACCGGCGCAATTCCAAAAAAGAGATTTTGATTATGAAACGGCTTTAGAACAGTCAGGCACTCACAATTTTGAGTATCAGGTAAAACCAGTAGAGCGTGGTGAATATCATTTCGGCACTTTGAATGTATATGTATCATCAGCTTTGCAAATGATTGCTAAGCGATATCGTTTTAATGCTTCACAAATGGTTGCTGTGTATCCATCCTATATACAAATGCGTAAATATGAGTTTTTAGCTATGAATAATCGGTTGACTGAGTTTGGACTCAAAAAAATTCGCAGGATAGGACATACTATGGAGTTTGAGCAGATAAAAAATTATGTGCCTGGTGATGATGTTAGAACTATTAATTGGAAAGCTACAGCTAAGCGTGCTCAATTAATGGTGAATCAATATCAGGATGAAAAATCTCAACCAATTTATTCAATTATAGATTTAGGGCGAGTTATGAAAATGCCTTTTGAAGAACTAAAATTATTAGATTATGCCATCAATTCAACCTTGGCTTTTTCAAATATTGCTTTACTTAAAAATGATAAAGCCGGAATGTTGGCTTTTTCAAAAAAAGTTGATACTATTATTCCTGCCAGTAATAAAAGAACGCATATCAATGTGTTAAATGAGGCATTGTATAATATTGACACTCAGTTTACTGATTCAGATTACGGTTATTTGTATGCAACTATCAAACGAAAAATTACACATAGAAGCTTATTGATTTTATACACAAATTTTGAACATATATCAGCTTTAAAAAGGCAATTACCATTTTTAAAAGCCATTGCAAAACAACATTTATTAGTAACTGTATTTTTTGAAAATACCGAATTAGATGAACTCATAACAGAAAATGTTGAAGACTTACAAAGTGTTTATCATAAAACAATTGCTGAGAAATTTGCTTATGAAAAACGACTCATTGTAAAAGAATTAGAAAATAGAGGAGTACATGCTATTTTAACAAAACCACAACAATTAACAGTGAATGTTATTAACAAATACTTAGAATTTAAAGCTAAAGGGTTTATTTAATATTAGGTCTTGTTTCTTTTTTGTTACCCAAAATTCAATCAAAAATATATCAATTTTTAAACACCTGATTTAACGCTAGTTAACAGACATTCTTCAAGCAACTATTAATTTTTCTCTATAATTTTTTTTGAATTCCATAATAAATTATATAACTTAGTCCCTTATTTATATATAATTATAAGTTATTTTTTATTAACATTTAAATTTTATTATTATGTCTTTTAAAGCAAAATTAAAAGTAGCAGGGAAAGAAGTGAACGTACTTCACTGCAGTTATGATCTACATCAAGAAGTAGATCCAACAGGAAGGCCATCATCTGTAACAAGAGGTGGTAGAATCAATTTAACCGTAGAATCTAATGGAGAAACTGGTTTCTTCGAATGGATGACAAACAACTTTGAACGTAAAGATGGAAGTATTGTTTTCGTTAAAAGAGATACCAATGCTACATTAAAAGAAATAAATTTCAAAGAAGGATACTTAGTGAAGTATAAAGAAAGCTTTGATTCTTCAGGTGAAAATCCACTTAAAGAGACCTTTACGATCTCTGCCAAAGAAATTGGTAGTGGTAGTGGAGAGCATATTAATGAGTGGGTGTAGTTCACTTAATAATTATAAATTTAAAAAAATGAGGTATAAACTTATACCTCATTTTTTTATAGTAATAGCATATATTTCAATTATTATTTTGTAGATACAGCTAGTATTATTACATTTAGTCAATAAAAAAAATAACACTATGAATTCAAACTTAGGTATAGGTGGTAACGAAGTTAAAGGTGATGCTAATGAAGCACTTAACGAAATACCAAAAAACAGAACATTACTTACAGGAAAACTAACCCCAAATACACCGATAAAACCGGAAGTAGTAGAAGGGTTACAAACAGTTGAAGATGTTTTCGAACATTTTGATCCTAAAATAAAAATAGGATTTGAAAATAAAGATGGTGGGGTAGTACATGAAGATTTAAAATTTACCAATCTAGGTGATTTTGGTAAAAAAGGACTTACAAATAATAGTGCTTTTTTAAAAGACCTAGAAATAGAAAGTGATCATTATAAAAAAATGATGAAACAATTAAAAACAAATAAAATTCTTAAAATGGCATTGCAAGACCCTCAGGCCAAGCAATCAGTTTTAGAAACTATTAATGCACTTATTGAGGAGATTAAAAGCTCTCAAAAATAACCTTAAAAAGTAAAAAAAAATGGCAGGATCTTCAGCGAAAAAAACGGATGCAGGATTACAAAAGAAATTATCACAAAATGTAAAAGAAAAATCAGAATCATTTGCTAAATATGGCGGATTTGATTTATTAGAATCTTCTATAGATGGTGTACAAAATTTAAATCCTGATCGTAAAGCAAGACGAAATATTTTCTTAACAGAAAATAATAAAAAAGAAGAACGTAGTGAATTATTAAAAGTATTAAACCTTTGGGCAGATTTATTGAAAAATCAAGGCGATGTTATTGATTTGGTAAATATAGCTAATGATAAAGCCGAAGATGCTGAAAAAACACTCAAGAAAAACCTTAAAACTGCATTAGATGAGACTAAAGATTTAGAAACATCATATCGTACAGTAGCTTTATTCTTTAGAAATACTGATTTACCGGCAGTTAAAAATGTATCTATTATTAATGCTGAATTAGATCAACTTTCTGATTTAGATAATACACGGTTTTTTGATCATATTAGAGATGAAATTCTAGCCAAATATGATAGATTAGACCTAAGAGAAAACTATTCTTTAATGATAGTGCCGGGTTATTTAGGCTCAAAAGCAGTAGTAGATAAATGGGCAAAATTGGCTCATGACAATAAAATAATGTTGATTACTGACTTCTTGCATCTTGATGAACCGGATGATGTAATGGAAATGTTTGAATCTGCAAATTTAAGTAGTGGAGATATGTATCTTTCTAATACTATTATGACCTGTAACTGGTTAGTAGGTAGAAATAAACATGCTGAATTAGGAGAAGAAGATAATTTGTATATACCACCATCTGGAGCATTAGCCGGTAGAATTTATAACACACTAATGTCACAAGTAACTGCCGGTAAAAAGCACGGTGGACTCAATGAAATTAGTGGTGTAAAATTTGATCTAAAGAAAAGTGAAATTGCAAACCTTGAGAGCTTAGGTGTTGTGCCTATGGTGAACGAATATGGTAAAGTAATGGCATTTTCAGCCAAAACACTTTTTAATGGAGACAACTTAGGCTTACAAACCTATTCAGTAGTTCGTGTATTTGATTATGTTACCAAAGTGTTGATGGACTTTTTAAACCGTCGTGCATTTGAAAACTTTAATGCAAAAACACGTAAAGAAATTCAACAACAAATTGTGCGCTTTTTAGATAGCGTTACCGGTCCGGATAAATTAATTGAGAATTTTGAAATCAAACGTTTTGAACAAGATTATAATCAGAAGGACAGAATATATCTTGACGTAAATTTAAAACCATATTTTCCGGCTAAAAACTTTTTGATCAAAATGGATGGACAAAAAGGGGATGATGGAAATGAATGGGAGTCTGAGTATGAACAACAATAATTAATAGAAAAGAAAAAGTATGTCATTTTTAGCAAAATTTATCATTGATGGTAAAGACTACAATGTATTAGAAAGTGCTTATGCACTACACCAACCTACAGATGAAGTAGGTAAACCTATCGGAAGACCAAGAGGAGGAAAAATAACACTTAAGTTAGAATCTGATGGTAACACAGATTTATTTCATTGGATGAAAGAACCCTCTGTAACTAAAGGAGGTTCAATTATCTTTTTTAAGAGAGATGCCATGGCAAAACAAATGGTTATTGAATTTGAAAATGCCTTTTGTGTAGATTTTATAGAACGCTTTGTTGCTGACAATAATGCACCTATGATAACATCTATTGTAATTTCAGCGCAATCAATAAAAGTTGGAAGTGTTGATTTTAAAAATCTTTGGGGCGTAGAATCTTAGGAAAAGCATAAATACTTAGATTATAAATATTTAAAAGTAGTAGTTAACATTACTCCTTTTTAATAGTATTTTAATTTTAAACAGCTTAAATTTTAAAAAAATGGACGATTATCCAAATGACTTATACTTTGGAATCGGAATTTCATACGGAACAGGTGGTTTTAAAGCAAATGTAAACCTTACAGTAAATCACGATTTTGGTAATGATTTTACAGGTTCTTATGGGTTAGGTGTCACTTATCACCAAGATTTTTATGAAACTGGAAGAAGTGGTTTTGAATTTAGAAACTCTTTGATGGTTAATTATGATGATGGGCATACAGGAGGAAGTCTTGGAACCAATTTCTGGAATGGCTTTGGCGAAATGAAAGAGTTCGATCAGCGTACAGGAATGTTAAATTTCAGAAGTAATGATTTTAAATTTTCTTATGAAAATGATGGAACTCCATTTCAATTAATAGGTTTAGGTGATGGAGATGATAGTTATAGAACAGCTGCTGCTAGTATTGGCTATGGTGATTTTTCAGTAGATATGAACCTACTTACTGGTCGAAGAGATAAAAGTAGACCAGGAGGTTATATTGGAAGCTTCGAGCAAGAAAAAACTTTAGCTGGAGGTGAAAAAGGAATACCTATGGGTATAGGACAATTTGGTGAGAATTATAAACATGGTTTTGTGGTTGAAAAAGGACCAAGTTACCGTTACGGAGGTTTAACTTTAAATTATCAAGGAATTAGTGCCGGTGTGAATTCTGAATGGGTAAGACATGGGTTTCAAAATGTTTTGGCACATGATATTATCAAACCCCAAAGACAATTCCCTATGCTAAGTGATGACTGGGATACTGTTTTTAATCTATCCAATCAAGGGACTTCAAAGTTCACAATATGGGGACAATAAAATTTCAAAATTTTTTGACACTTCTTTGTTTTAGTATTCTTTCTTGTGGTTCATTTGATAAAGGCTTTACTGATCATAACGGTCAATATGTTCCGAAAAACCCTAACTTTAAGTTAAAAGATAAGCCTAATAATAATATTCCTAGTAATTTAGACACGTCTAATGTATATAGATTATCAGAGCGTTATGAAGGAGGTAAACTTATTTACCCAAAGAAAAACTTAACAAAAGAGGAGTATTATAGTTTTCTTCGAGAATTACAAATGGGTAATCAATACATCAAATTTTATCCGAATGGTAGATGCTTAAGCTTTACAGTTAAGGTGAAAGACTCATTAATGATTGATACTAATATACTAACGAAAGCTGATTTAAATCCTAATAACCCCAATTGTAGCAAAGAATATTACCATAGTAAAGATGGTAAAGAAGTTTATAAAGAGAGTTTTGTATACGGTGAAGGTTATGGAATGTATTCAATGACAAGTTTTGTTTTAACAAAAAAAGGTGATACTTTGACCTTTGATAACTACAAAGGCTCCAAGTCAATATATGTCAAAGAAATACTTCCTATAGATTGGCAGAAATATAAAGCTGACTGGTAAGAGTAATCAATATCTTCAAAAGATTACTACATGAGAATAACAAAAATAATATCTGTTACATTAATTTTATCATTAATTATAAGTTCATGTAATTTGTTAGGTATAAATGGCTTATTTGAAAAAGGATATCGAAATGATAATGGACAATATGTTCCAAAAAATCCAAACTTTAAGTTAAAAGATAAACCTAATAATCATATTCCAAGTAATTTGGATTTTGTAAATATTTATAGACTTTATCAAAGGTATTATCAAGGTAAACTTGAATATCCTTCCCTTGAAAATAGATATTCGGGACTAAATAAAATATTAAGTTATATAAAATTTTACCCTAATGGTAGATGTTTAGATATTGCAATCTTAACAAAGGATGAATTAGGCAACCCCAATCAACTTAAAGAAGAGAACTTAGATCCTAATAATTCTTATTGTAGCAAAGAATATTACCATAGTAAAGATGGTAAAGAAGTATATAAAGAGAGTTTTGTTTATGGGGAAGGTTATGGCATGTATTCAATGACAAGTTTTGTTTTAAACAAAACAGGAGATACATTGACAATAGCTGATAAAAAAGGATCTAAAACTATATATGTAAAGGAAATATTACCAATAAATTGGAAGGAATATAAAGTTGACTGGTAATTTTATATAATCCGGTTTATAGACAAATATAAATGATTGATAAATCTACTTTTTAATATTTACTTATCTCCACGTTTGTTTTTACACCCTATTTTTAGTAGCTTTATCGTTAGAACTATTTGAGTAATAGACAGGTTCTAATGAATAAGTTAGATTAAATAGAATAATCTTTTACTTTACCCGTTTTTGTTTTAATGAACGATAATAGGAGTTAAAAGTTGAAATAATAATTTTATTGATTATAATAAAAATGAAAGATTTAACAAAAGAACAAATAAAAGATAGACTCATTGCTCGTACAGCAGAAATTTGGGGCGTTGATGAGTTGGAATTAGAACACTCTTTTGACCCTATTATTTCATTATTATATGATGCCTTTTCTCATGAGTTGATACGAATTTCAAACTCTATTAAGTCAAGTAGAACCCGTATCACAGAGCGCTTAGTAGACTTGTTAACTCCGGAAGTTTCAACACTGGCAAAACCGGCACACGCTATTTTACACAGTGTACCAATAGAAACCAATGAAGTTGTAAGTGCATATAATCAGTTTATTTTTAGAAAAAGATCAACAGGTATTGATGTAAATGCAAATAAATCGGTTGATGAATTCTATTTCAGCCCTACTGGAAATTTTGACATTTCTAATTGTGATATTAAATATATTGTAGGGCAAAAAAAGATAAGTGTCGTTGAAAATTTACGAATCAATGATTTTCTAACTGCTGAAGAGCATTATAATAAACCTAGTGAATACAATACTTTTTGGATTGGTTTAAAAACACATAAAGAGCTAGACTCATTACAAAATTTAATGTTTTATTTTAATACAACCAGCCATACAAAAAAAGAACTTTTTTTAAATAATTTAGTGAATTCTAAGTGGGAAATTAATGATGAAAAGATTACTATCAAACAAGGTTATAATACAGATATAAGGTCGATAGAAAATTATGAAAGTTTTATCAATGAAAGTGTACAAACTAAATTAAAATTCTATCAGACAACTATTAATTCACTTTATGAAAAATATTTTATAACTATAACAGATGATCGTCCTATCAATAAAATAAAAAAACGATATCCTGATGAATTTAAAACTTTTTTATATCCTGAAAATCTTAAAAAATTTGATGAAGACTTAGTTTGGATAAAAGTTACCATGTCTTCAATTATAAGTCCGCAGATCATTGATAACATGTATTGTTATGCAAATTGTTTTCCGGTAATTAATAAAAAATTAGCACATAAAATTCAACGCTCTCAAAAGCATTTGAATATAATTCCATTAGATATTGAAAATAATTTTTTTCTAGACCTCCAACAAATAGATACCAGTAATGGTAATGAATACTTGATGCAAAACGGTACAGCTTCTAAAACAAATAAAGATTTAAGAGCCTATTTAAGATATGGTGGAGTAGCTAGATTTGATGAAAGAGACGCTTCAGAATTGTTGCACTTTTTATTAGATGTGTTAAAAGAAGATACAGTTGCCTACAATGCTATAGGTGGTGACTTTATCAATTCTAATGTTACAGAATTACAACAAATAATATCGAAGGTAGAGCAAAAAATTGAACATAATAGTTTTACAAAAAGTAAAGCACCTTATTTAATTATAGAAAACGATAAGACAAAACATAATGCCTTAGAAACTTTTTTTGTTTCTTATTGGACAACCAATGGTGATAAGGCAAATAAAATACATCCTTTCGTTAGATTATCTCAATTTAAAGGTACTTCTTTTAAAACAGATTCATTGATGTTTGTTACAGGTACAGTTGGAGGAGAGAACGAACCTAAAGCAAGCGATAAAATATATGCATATAGAGAAAATATTTTATCTAGAGGACGTATAGTCACTAAGCAAGATATTATTAACCATTGTTTTAATCATTACAAATCAAGTATTTCAAAAGTTTCAGTTAAAAAAGGAATACAAGTACAACAAGGTAGTGCAGTAGGTTATACACCAACTATGGATGTTTATATAACCAAAAGTACTGATGCTGTATATGAAGATGCAGACTGGCAATATTTAAAAGAAAGTTTAGAAAATAGCTTGCTTTTAAACTCAGCAAATGTTTTGCCCTTTAGAATTATGTATAATTAATATATGTCCTATCTAATTTAATGAGGATGTCATTCAGTCCGAGTACTCGGGAAGGGGGAAGAGTCTCTAATTTGAGATTCCTTATTCGTTCCTCTTTCGGAATGACAGAAGTATTCTGGGATAGACATAACATCTATATTAATGTAAGTGATAATTATATTAAACTCGTATTAATAAAAAAATAATCAATAAAAATTATTTAAAAACTATGAACCCATCTTGATTTTTTATATCTTGGTCAAATATTTAAGGGTTTTGCTCGATAAACAACTTATTTTTATTTCTTCAACCCGTTAAAAATGAGTTATATAGTAAATATTGGGTCATATTTGAATCTATTATCCTTAGATTGAGAAAACCAAATGATTAAAATGATTGGTTTTAATTGATTATAAATTTTTGGAATTAACTGCACCTTACTTGTCTACTTTTTAGAGAGGTAAACTTGGCTTAGCCAAATTTTTAAATAGTGGTATTGTTTGAGAAGTATTTTAAATTTCTTGACAATGTCAACCAATTTGATTTTATTGAGATGTAAAGTTAAATTGAAACATTGTCCCCATGGAAGCCAGTATTGATCGGAGCCGAAGTGGGACTATAGGGGTGTAATTCCTCTATTTAAAATATTAAAAACAGGAGTGTACCTAATCAAGTTTAAGACAATTATAAAAACAAAAAAATAAGCTATGTCCAAAAATTCATCTAAGGTCTTTATAGACGGTTCAGAAGTATTAGCAGATGCCACTTTTCAGGTAGAGATCACTCAAGTTATGGGAACGCATAATCATTTTGCTGTAAGCTTCCCCACAAGTTCAAAAGAGGGGTACGGAGCATCCTTGATGGATGATTCTATCAATTATATTGGTAAAAAGATCAGTATCTCTTATGAAGATAGCTTAGAGTTTGTAGGTTTGGTCAATGATGTACAATTACTTAAGAACAATGCAGCTACAGGAGTGATCACTATTAGTGGTTTTAGTTCAGATATCGTATTGTCACAACGTTATGATTGTATGAGTTTTGAAGAAGGTTTTACCTTACAAGATGTGATAAGTGAAGCCATAGGTGACCATAGTGATCTAAAAAAGAATTTCGGTCATCAAATGGGTACAACCCTGCCATATACTGTACAATATAATGAGAGTGATTATAACTTTGTATATCGTATGTGTTCTCGTTATGGTAAATGGTTATATAATAACGGTAAGGAATTCTGTATTGGTAGAATAGGAGAAAAAACAGTAGAAGGTACTTATGGAAAAGAGCTCAGAACTTTCGGATTGCATAGTTCATTACAAGAACAAGCTTTTAGTATCAATCAACACGATTGGGTAAACAATGCTCCTTTTGACGGACAGTCAAGCAGTTCGAGTCCCACAGCAAACCATCCATATATACAAACGGTAAAACAAAATTCAGATTTTTTATATAAAACACAAGGCTATTACAATTGGGTGCATGGTCAGCCTGAATTTAGCAGTCAACAAGGCATAGATGAAGCCACCAAGGCACACACTTTGGCAAGAACCTCAAATATGTTAAAAGCAGTTGGTACCTCCATTCTATATAAATTACGATTGGCTGATACTTTAAAGATACAGGGTTTTAATTTTAGTGATGATAGTAAAAAAGATACTTATGGTAGTTATATGATCACTAAGATCACCCATAGATTTAAAAGCTCAGGTAATTATGTAAACAGTTTTGAAGGCGTACCCGAAGGCACAGAATATCCGGCTTATAGTAATGCTTTTAGTTTTCCGAGGGCAGAAAGTCAAAGAGCCATAGTAAAAGACAACGCAGATCCTGAAGGTTTAGGCAGAATAAAAGTACAATTTCCATGGCAGCAAAAAAATGGCGACAGAACCACCCCATGGATAAAAATGGCAACCCCTTATGCAGGAGCTGACAAAGGTTTTTATTTTATTCCGGAAGTTGACGAAGAAGTATTGGTAGGTTTTGAAGGCGGTAATGCAGAAAGGCCCTTTGTACTCAGTGCAGGTTTTAATAAAACAGCAAATAGTTCTTTTGCAGATCCTGATAATAATATTAAGGCTATTCAAACCAGAAGTGGACATATCATTAAAATGGATGATACCAACGGAGAAGAAAGTATTACCATTACCGATAAGAACGGAAATAAAATATTGTTAAATACCAAAGATTCAAGCATACATATACATGCCCCGGCAAATATGACCTTTACGGCAGATACCATTGATATCAAAGCAACAAATGCCTTGACAATGTCTTCAGCAGAAAGTACAATTGCTATAGAAGCAAAAGAAGATATAGGCATGCATAGCAAAGAAGCCAAAATGCAAATTAGCGGAAAGCAAAGTGTAGATATGCGTAGTCATGAAGCAGAAGTTAAAATAAAAGCCAAAACCAATACCAATATTGTAGGCAATGAAGTGGTAGATATTCTTGGAGGCAGTGAACTTAAAATGCACGGTAAAGGTACCAGTAAATTAACAGGAGGCGAAGTATATGTAAACAAAGGCTAATATGGAAAGGATCTTAAAATTTGATGCCTTTGTATCTGATAGCCGTAGGTATAAACACAAAGCATCTTCAATTGTGGCTACAGAAAAAATGATGATGAAAACATCATCAGAAACACTTATTGAAAAAAAATACCTTGAAAAAAGTTTGGATAAAAGCGGACATGTATTCAATATAAAAACACTTTCAGAAACCTATGGTAAAGAGAGTGCTACACAAAAGATAGGTAGTGATATGAATTCTCTTGTTAGTGATATAGATGTCATAACTGATGCCAAAGGAAAATTAAAACAAATTTATAATATGCCCGATGTCATAAAAAGATGGGATGGTGTAAAGAAAAAATGGGAAAAAGAAGCCACTAACAAAAACAGAGAACAAGTGCATAAAACCATTGCTACTGTTGAAGATAATCTTAAAAATGGCACTTTTGTAGATGATATTAGCAACCAAGGCGTCTTATATTTTTTATTGAATGGTCTGTATGGAAGTTATGATGATAAAGAAGAACTACAATTAAAAAGAGACCTCAATAAGTTTTTAGTGACTCAACCATTACCCTTAAAAATAAAATATAAAGTTGTTGATTATAACCGTTTCACCAAAGAAATGGTCATTGAAGGTTTGGGTGAAGTTGACGAAGAGCGTTTAGACAAAAAAACACTGACCAAACTCATACGTACCCTAAAAGACAAGGTAAATCTTAAAGTAGATCTACAAGTAGCCTATAAAGAGCGTTTTGAATTTGACCAATATCATTGGCTTATAAAAGGAGAGCAAGAGGTAAAAGTAAAGATACCGGGTTTTTATATGGTAGAAAGTAAGCAAAGTATCATTCAAACAGATAGCGATGGCTGATAAAAAATACGTACCGCAAGGCGTGTATTTAGCTTGCGATAAGGGTACTACTCCTACAGAGTTTAAAATAACAAACAATAACAATGTCTTTTTGTTTGAAGAACCCGTTGCCAATACTGGCGACATGGCGCCTAATGTAAACATACTTCCTTTCGGAAGTTGCAGTGTTAAGAACGGAAGTTCGTGTATGCCTGTACCTACACCTTGGCAAGGTTTTGAAGACGGTATATTTATTGGTAACTTTAACCCCTTGTTAGAAGATTCTGTAATGCAGTGTGGTGTAGGCGGTAAAATAGAGATACATTATTCACTGGAAGAAGCAGAAGCTGCCTGTGATGACGGCGGAATGAGCTTTTGGGAAATAGTAGGTGCTGCCGTTTTGGTAGTAGCGGCGGTAGCGTTGATAGTTGTTACAGGTGGTGCAGCGTTGGCAGCCATGGGTGCAATGGCAGCAGCAGCTGGGGCAGGTACATTAACTGTAGGAGCGGCTATTGTGGGAGGTGCCGGTGTACTTGCAGAGGTTGCAGGCATCTATTTTACCGCAAGAGCATTATATGATTATTCTCAAGATGGTAATGAAGAAGCACTTTTCAAAGAAGTCACTCTTGGATTTTTATTTTTAGGAGTTGGGAAAGTTCTTGAAAAGGGAGCTAAATTTTTAATGGCAACTCGAACTGGTGAAAAGGCTATGAAAGTAGTGGGTGAAGTTGCTGAAGCTGTAGAGGACTTGCCTATATTAAAATTTAGTAGAAAGAAAATACCCAATATTTCACAAAATATTGATGAGGCATTTGAAGCAGGGCAATCAAATATATTGACTAGAGAAACATCTAAAAGTGCCATTAGATCAAATAGAAGGGCAGCATTACGGGGAGCTGATGATGCTGTTCCAGGAAATTCATTGGATGAATATCCATTTGCTTCTGCAAAAGAAGGAGGAGCAGGTTCCACAGTAAAATCTGTTCCTGTTGGAGAACAAAATATTCAGGGTGGTACAATGTCGAGTTTTTATAAAAATAACGGGGTACAAGATGGTGATAGGTTTATAGTAGAAATAATAGATTAAATAAATATGAAAAAAATATTTGATAACATAATTAGTTGGTTGGAAAATCATAATCGAAATGTATTATTAAATCATTTGTTAGATGGAAGTGATATAGTGTACAATAAAATACTAAAAGATACTGGTTTAAAAATTCCAAATGAGTTAGTTGAGTTATATAAAATATGTCAAGGTTCTGCTATTAAAACGGGTGATAAGCTAGATGATTTTCATTTTTTTCCTGGGTTTTATTTTATACCAATTGAAAGAGCAATATTTTTCTATAATAATTATAAGGATGATAAACGGTGGAATAAAAATTGGTTTCCTATTTTTGCCAATGGAGGTGGTGATTTTTATTGTGTAAATTGCTCTGATGAGGATAAATCCCCTATTATTGAATTTATGCTTGATTATGATATCGAAGTTGTACATGAAAGTGTGACCAATATGTTGAAAACTATAGATACATGTTATAAAAATGAAATTTACTATTTAGATGATGAAAATTATCTTGAAATGGATTATGATAAAGAAGAAATTATACGAAAAAAAATAAACGAATATGCTTAAGCAAAAAGCATTATTTATTTTGAAGTAAAGACCAATGGTATAGTAAATATAGGTCATAGTTTAAATTTTTAATTTTAAAATACTAAAACCAATAACTAACATTTACTTAGTTGTTGGTTTTTAATATTCTTTGGTATATTTTTAAAAACTTCTAAAAAGGACTAGATTATAATTTTTAGTAAAAAATTATAAAAAAATACGTACCGGAAGGCGTTTATTTAATTTGTGATAAAGGAACCAAACCTTCAGAGCTCAAAAGTCTGTCATATAGAGAAACTACCTTGTTTGGTGAGCATATGACTACCAAGGTCGATAAGATGCTCAATATTAACTTTGATCCTTTTGGTCCCTGTTCTATGATGAATGGTTCAACATGTACTGCACCGGTAACAGATTGGACAAATCTCACAGATAGTATTACCCTTGGCGGTAATGAACTCTTATTAGAAAATAGTGAATTACCCTGTACTTTGGGTGGTAAGATCAAGATTTTTTATTCTATGCAAGTGGCAATGGCTGCCAGCCCCAAACCAAAAAAAGGCTTTTGGGCTACGGTTTTTGGTATTCATAAAAAATATGAGGAATTCAAAGTGGGTGTTGCCAAAGGTCTATGGAAAGGACTGAAAGGTACGGTAACAGGTATTGCAGACCTCGCAGTTTGGGCAGGTAAACATACTTCTATATATGCAACCTTGAACCCTCATTGCAGAGCAATTACAAAAGGACAAAGAAACATTAAAATCATTAGGTAACTTAGCCAAAAAAGAAATACTTGGGTCTATAGAAATTCTGTAGTGAATATGGCTTTAAATCCGGATGATTATGTTGCTGCTCAGGTAGAAAATAAGATCATGATGGATAAGTTGATAGAAAAGGCAAAAATCATGGATGCTGAAGATTGGGGTGAAGTAGCTGTGAGCTTCCCTCATTTTATAGGACAGGTTTTAGTTTGAATTAAGTTCTGATCTTTACGAACACTCACTTTTTCACTAATAAACACTTCTTTTGAAGGCTTTACGTTGGTGGCATTAATTTTTATATGACCTTTTTACAAGCAACAGTAGCTAGATTACGCGTTTTAAAATAACAAACAAACAGTCCATAGATATTTATC
This sequence comes from uncultured Flavobacteriaceae bacterium, assembly GCA_964463085.1. Taxonomy (GTDB): domain Bacteria; phylum Bacteroidota; class Bacteroidia; order Flavobacteriales; family Flavobacteriaceae; genus Aureibaculum. Next base: position 26,034 of record CAYXAZ010000016.1, read on the forward strand.
TATTCTCATAATGAATTAATAACATTAAGAAACAAAGATATTAAATATGAAAATAAAAAAGCCTGAATGATCATTCAGGCTTTTGGGTCTTAAAGAAATTAACTTACTTTTTAACATACACTTTTCTACTTCCATTTATACTATTTAAAATATAAAGTCCATTGGGTAAACATCTAATAGACTCCCTTTCATCATTTTCATTTTTTATTACAACTTTATCAATCAGTCGTCCATAAAAATTATAAATATATAGATTATAGAACTTTTTATCCAGAGTATCGTCAAAAGTTCTTTTTAGGTCGTCAATAGGTTTAAAAGGCCCTCCAGGTTTATTTATAGATTGTCTAAACGTAATAGGTATTTTAAAAATATTATTGTTCTCATTTGATTCTGATACCTGATTGTCACCATCAATTTTCATAATTAGAGTATAATTACCGTAAGGTTGAAGGTTATCAAAGTCAGATCCAAAAATTGAATGTGAAAATACTGTATATGAACCCGACTGAATTACGGGAATATTAGTTGAAGTTGGAAATTTATAATCGCCAACACTTAAAGCACCATCTACTGAAAGATAGTAATTTATTTTAGCATTACTTGAAGCTACAGTACCATCATTTTCAACAACAATCTGTTGAAATGACAAAATACCTCCGTTTCTTGATATAATATGTTTTTTTATTCCTAACAGACTTAAAGCAATTGGACACGATGAGCATTCACTGATTATTGAAATATTTGATTTATCAGATGTTAAGTCAGGTTTGCCGTTTGTGGTATCACACACATCTCCAATGCCATCTCCATCAGTATCTGCTTGATCCGGGTTAGGGTTGTTTGGACAGTTATCAGATGAATCTGGAATGCCGTCTGAATCTTGATCACTAAATGAACTACAAAGATCAAACCTATAATCGTCAGTATGTAAGGATGGAGTATTATAGAGAAGTGTATAAAAATCGTCAATGTAGTAGACACAATTTCGCGTTTTTACATGTGTAATTTTAGCTTTTAAATTTTTAATATCTTCAATAGGCAAATTTGACAAATCGAATTCAATACTATATCCGTAATCATCAAAACTGCTATTATGTTGCCAATTACTTTTGTAATAATAATTTGATGACTCAATTGTATTAGAAGCACGCAAACTATTAGGGAATTTTCTATCATATAAATCTATCTTATAATACTTACCGCTACCGGCTACATACCTATCTGTTCTATTTGATAATATGGAAAATTTAAATGAAAAATTGGTACAACTTTCAGAAGAAACATTATGCGTTGTTGTGAGTACAAAATCTTCACTTTCTCTATTAAGATTAATACCAGGACAAAAATCAATTTGAGAAGTTACATTAATGCTAACAAATGATAATAGCAAACTTAAAATTAAGTGATTTTTTTTTATAAAATTTTTATTAAAATTAATAATATTCACAATATATAATATTACTATAAAATAAAAAATAACGAAAATGGGTGTTTTTAAAAATACCTAGAAACCATGAGTTTAGTAAAATTTTTAAGAGCTTATATTATTTTGTTAAAATAACAAATTGTCTAATTAAGGTATTTACTTATTATTAATTCATAAACTTTAATTTCTCAATGATAAAAGGTTTATCAACATACATTGTATTGTTAAATTGATTAAAAGATTTTGAATGCGCTATTATACTGGTTTTTAATGATGTTTTTTTTGTAGCGCTTTTTGTTGATACACCAGTGATGTCTTCTAGAGCTCTTGCTAATAAAGGTTCATTGTTGTCGCCCAACGTACCTAAATTTATAAAATCTTCTTCTAAAATGATATCTGGATTAAAGCCGTCTTTATCATTTTCGCCTAAATTATTAATCTCTTCTAACACAATTAGCTGCATAGCATATGCATGATTTGTACTAGCACCAGAGCGTGTAAAATCATGAGAGTCATATAATGTTATAGAGGCCACATACTTCCCTTCTGTTCTTGTACCAATCAATTTTACATCTATATATGGATTTAATCCGTTAATAACCAATTCACTCGCCGAAGCCGAACTACCGGTTACCAATACATATAACTTTGTTAAGTTTAAACTATTTATCAGTGTGCCATCACTTAATTTATCTGTAAAATTATTGACAAGGGCAGCTGGATTTTGATTTTCAAATGCTTCTTGTAATTTAGCATTCCAACGTTCTCTGGTAAATAAGTCACCATTAAATTGGCCTGTTATCATACTTGATAATTGGATAGCAGACCGAACTGATCCTCCACCATTATATCTTAAATCCAGCACTAAATTGGTAACACCATTAGCTTTTAATTGCCCGAAAGCATCATTTAATTGTTGATCAAAATTTGCAGTAAAGGCATTATACATTAAATAGCCAATCTTTTGCCCTGAAATATCTAAGGCTTTAGTAAGAAAAACAGGATTCTCAGTATATTCTTCTTTTGTAAGGTCAATTGTTTCATTAGTTAAAGAAATCACATTATTATCTATTTTTGCTAAACCTAAACTATATGAATCATTATCGTCAAATAGTAAATCTCTAAAATTATCAATGGTTAATTGTTGTCCGTCAACTTCTAAAAATAGATCTCCACGTTCAATATTCTTATTAGAAGCATCAGAATTTGGCAAAATATAACGTACATATCCAAAAACATCGTCACTACCAGATAATCTTACCAAGCCAAATTCTACTCCATTATTTTTTGTCACACCCTGAAACCTTTGCTCTAATTCAGTAAAATCTTTTACTATAATACTATATTTATCTGTGTTTTGAGTATCAAATAACAGGTTATCAAACAAGTCCTCAGATTCAGTATAGGTATTTAAAAGAGAGTTCAATTCTTCTTGATTCGCAAATCTGTTATCTGCTAAGTTTGGAACATTAGCTTGCCAGAAATAATATAGATTTAAACCTTTCCAAATAAAATCATTGACTTCTAAATTTTGAGGAACGCTACCATCATCTTTCGTACAGCTAACAAATAGAAAGGAAAGAATAGTAATCGCTAAGAAGATATTTTTTTTCATGTGATCTATAAATATTTAATAATTCGGTCATCCCGATAGTCCCGATAACTATCGGGATCGGGACTGTCTCGAGGTTTCCCGGGTGAGGTAAAATACAATCCCGACCGTTCGGGACAAGATTTTTTTATTAAGTCGCAAATTACTAAAAATAATTACTGATTTATGACGCAATGTAACAAATTGTTATCTTGTTCGTCGTAATGTTGTATCAGATATATTAAAAGTATCAAGAACCAAACCAAATGAAGCAAACTGATTTTTTAAATACAGTTTTACCCTTTAAAGATAAAGTGTTCAGACTTGCCAAAAGACTACTTGTTTCAACAGATGAAGCTGAAGATGCAACGCAAGAATTGTATTTAAAATTATGGAAAAATAAAAATAAATTAGAGAACTATAATAATATTGAAGCTTTTGCAATGACCATGACCAAGAATTATTGTCTGGATCAGTTAAAAGCAAAGCGTTCAAATAATCTGTCTATAGTTCATAGTAATTATAAAGATAATAATATATCATTACAACGTGATATTGAATTAAAGGATAGTGTTTCAAAAGTGCATGAACTCATTGAGGCATTACCGGAAAAACAAAAATTAATTATACAGTTAAGAGATGTTGAGAGTTATGAATATGAAGAAATTGGTAAGATTCTTGACTTACAACCAACAGCAGTGCGTGTAGCATTGTCTAGAGCAAGAAAAACAATAAGAGAACAATTAATAAAACAACACAACTATGGAATTAGCTAGCATAGAAAAACTCATTGAAAGATATGAAAATGCTGAAACTTCTTTAACAGAAGAACAAATGCTAAAAGAATATTTTCAACAAGAAAATGTTCCTGCTCATTTGCTAGAATATAAAGCATATTTCAATTATTTTAGTGTAAGTAGTACAGAGCGCTATACTAAAACCCTTCCTATAAAACCTAGAAGAACGAATTGGAAGTGGTTATCAGTAGCAGCTGCAGTAGTATTGGTGGTTAGCATTTATTCCATTAATAATTCAGGTAAATTGAGTGTTGAAGAACGCCATGAAGCCGAACTAGCTTATCAAGAAACTCAAAAAGCATTCCAACTCATATCTCAAAATCTAAATAAAGGGAATAGTGTTGCAATGGCTGGTTTACAAGAGTTTAACAAAGCACAAAACAAGATATTTAAAACAAAAAAATAGAACTTATGAACACAATAAATAAAAATATAAAAATGAGAACTAAAACATTAATAATTGCCGTAGCATTGGCGGTATTACCATTATTCACTTTTGCGCAATCTGTATTCGATAAATTTGAAGATATGGATGAAGTCTCAACAGTGATAGTCAATAAAAGAGCATTTGATTTAATGGGTAGAGTTGGCGGTGATTCTCCGGAGGCTAAAGAATATATAAACATGGTTAAAAGCTTGGAAAGTTTAAAGGTTTTTGCAACCGAAAATACTTCTATAGCAGCTGACATGAAAGCTAAAGTGAATGCGTATTTAAAATCAGCAAAATTATCTGAATTAATGCGTATAAAAGATAAAGAAGGGAATGTGAAGATTTATATCAAGGAAGGCAAAGATGCAGATCATGTAAGCGAACTGTTTATGTTTATAGAAGGGATTAGCAAACATATGGGCGGTGAAGAACGTAACCCAGAAGCTGTAATTGTTTCAATTACCGGAGATATTGATTTGAATAAAATATCTGAGTTGACAAAACAGATGAACATTAAAGGTGGTGAGCATCTGAAAAATGTAAAGAAAAAATAATAAAAATTTAAACTTATGAAGAGAGTTATAATTTATTTTGGAGCATTATTAATGCTAATAGTTAATATAGCATGTAGTAGTGAAGCATCGCTACAGAAGTATTATATAGATAATCAAGAAAATAAAAACTTTATTTCTTTAGATGTACCTGCAAGTGTATTAAAATTAAAGGATAATGTAACACCAGAGGAAGAAGAAGCCCTAGCATCACTTAAAAAGTTCAATATTTTAGCTTTTAAAAAGGATAATACCAATGATGCAGAATATACGCTGGAAAAACAGAAAGTAAAAACTATTTTAAAGAACTCTAAATTTAAAGAGTTAATGCGTATCAAAGATAAAGGCAGAAATATTGTTATAAAATATGAAGGTAGTGATGATTATATGGATGAAGTAATTATATATGCTTCTGATAAAGAACAAGGCTTTGCCTTAGTAAGAGTACTAGGAGATAAAATGAATCCTGCGAAAATAATGAAACTGGCAAATAGTATAAAAGATATAGATTCTGACGGATTTAAACAACTAGAAGGTATATTTAAATAATAACATCTATTTTAGATAATACAGAAAATCCTGGATATGTAGCGTATTCAGGATTTTTTTTGATAATTTTTAAAAGTACCATCTTTATAAAAGATAATGATACGATCTATTTCAGTATCCTTAAGCTCATCATCAGAAATATTACTTGAAGTAGGAGTAGAGGAACTACCTTCAGGCTTTGGGAATGATCCTTTTCCATTTAACAGCCAATAAAGTTCTACGCCTTTAAACTCATCCAGTACTTTTAAAACAAAATCTAAACTAGGCCTATTTCTACCGGAGAGTAAATGTGAAATACTAGAACGCTGTACTTGAATTCTATCAGCAAATGTAGCAGCAGATAATTGATAATAATCCATTACTTTTTTTAACCTTTCAGAGAATTCTAAATTATTGATCATGATCAAAATATTATTTACAAATGTAATCAAATATACTGATGCACATATGTAAATCAATTCAAACATTAAAACATAGTTGAATGTTTTACTTTAAATAAGTACATTTATATAACTGATTATTAGTAAAATAAATATTATAATTAATTACGAGTTACATTTGTAATTAAATTAGCCTTAACTATACAAAATCAGTATCAATTTCAATTTACATATGTAAACTTATTGATCTCTTCAACAAATTTAAGTTTTAATTATTGGCTAGTTTATCTTAAGGGCACCTCGATTAATTCATGCCTTTTATCGAAAAGAATTCCCCTATCCCGAGTGCTCGGGATGCCTCGGGGTTTCCGATTTACCTCTCCTTGGGAGAGGTCGGAACTGCTTTTCGCAGTTCCGGGTGAGGTAAAATACAAAATTTCGATTTTTGGTCCTAAGACCAAAACAAAACCAGCGAAATACCCCTAAGCTCTGCCTCGGGGATAGTCGGTTTCAAGAAATTTTTTATTTACATTTGCAGTATGGATCAACCAGACATTTCTGATATTCTCAATTGGCATTCACAATATAAAGAACCGACATTATTTGGCAGGCGAATTATATTTGACATGATTGCGCCAATTTTGAAAAGTTTACCTAATTCATTTCATATTGAACAAATAGGAGAATCGTTTAATAAAATTCCCATTTATAAAGTTAGCATAGGTAATGGTAAAACTAAGGTGTTACTATGGTCACAAATGCATGGCAATGAAAGCACCGGCACCAAAGCCATGTTTGACCTGTTTCAGTTTTTTACAGACACTCATAAACATTCAGAAATAGTCCATACTATATTAAAAGAATGTACTCTAGTATTTATTCCGTTGTTGAATCCAGATGGGGCAGAGGCGTATACTAGAAAGAGTGCTCAGGGAATAGATTTAAATAGAGATGCCGTGACGTTAGAAGCGCCGGAAAGTAAGCTTTTAAATACTGTATTAAAGGAATTCAATCCACAATTCTGTTTTAATTTGCATGATCAGCGTACTATTTTTAGCGTTGGTGATGATAAATTACCGGCAACGATCTCTTTTTTAGCACCATCTGTAGATGAAGCGCGGACGATTACTGCAGGCAGAAAAATAACCATGTCAGTTATTACTGCGATGAATGCTGTACTTCAAAAAATGATTCCGAATCAAATTGGCAGATATACAGATGAGTTTTATCCTGCTGCTACAGGTGATAATTTTCAAAAAGCAGGACACAATACGATTTTAATAGAAGCAGGTCATTATAAAGATGATTACAATAGGGAAGAGGTGCGGAAATATAATTTTATAGCACTATTAACTGGTTTACAGCATATTTCAGATGGAAAGTTTGATGAGTATAAACCTTATTTTGACATCCCAAGTAATGAAAAACAATATTTAGATATCATATATAAAAATGTCTTTTTATCAGATAGCAATCAAAAAGTAGATATAGGTGTAATTTTTAAAGAAGAACTTATCGGAAGTAAAATAATTTTTAAACCTACCGTTGAGCATATTGATGAATTATCTAATTATAATGCAAATAGTTATATTGATAAAAAAGGAAAAATGGTTAAAAATGAAGAGCAACTACAAGAAATGATTGAAAATTAATATTAATTTGTTAAATTTGTTGCATAAAATTTAGCATTTCTAACTTTATATTAAAAATAATTCAACATGGCCAAGTTTAAATTAGATGAGATCGATCATCAGATATTAGATATGCTTATCGAAAATGCAAGAACACCATTTACTGATATTGCAAAAAAGTTATTAGTTTCTGCAGGTACAATTCACGTAAGAGTTAAAAAAATGGAAGATGAAGGCGTTATCAAAGGTTCTACCTTAACAGTTGATTATGATAAAATGAATTATTCATTTATAGCTTATATAGGTTTATTCATTGAAAAATCATCATACACACAAAGAATTATTGACGATTTGCATAAAATTCCAGAGGTTACGGTGGCACATTTGACTACCGGTAAGTTTGCTGTGTTTTGTAAAATACGTGCAAAAGACACTAAACATGCTAAAAATATCATTTTTGAAATTGATAATATCAATGGTGTATTGCGTACAGAAACTTCCATTTCATTAGAAGAAGTGATCAATGATAAGAAGCGATTGATGCATGCAATTTTTGATGATTATAAAATTTAAGGAACTTTCCTTCAATAACTAAACCTCTTTCAATCTAAAGAATCTTTCAAGGCTATGCCTTAGGGTTTTCCATTTCACCTCTCCTTGAGGAGAGGTCAAAACTTTCTCCGAAAGTTTTGGGTGAGGTGTACTAAAGAAATTTCTATTTTTGTACCTTTAAAAACATATAAAGTCTCTTTATGACTCTGCCTCGGGGATAGTTCTTTTATGAAATTTCTTTAGTACTTTTGAAAGAGATTTTTTTATTTTAAACCAAATGATTTTTATAAAGAAAAACCTTTCTAATAAAAAACTGTTAGAACTCTATAAAGCCATGCTCAAACCTCGGATGATAGAGGAGAAGATGCTTATTTTATTACGTCAGGGAAAAATTTCAAAATGGTTTAGTGGTATTGGGCAAGAAGCCATTGCTGTAGGAGTTACTGCTGCTTTGCAAGAAGATGAATATATCTTGCCAATGCATAGAAATTTAGGCGTTTTTACATCTCGCAATATCCCTTTACATAGACTGTTTGCGCAATGGCAAGGAAAAGCAAGTGGTTTTACTAAAGGTAGAGATAGAAGCTTTCACTTTGGTACTCAAGAGTATAATATTGTTGGGATGATCTCACACTTAGGACCTCAATTGGGTGTTGCTGATGGTATTGCTTTGGGAAATCTTTTAAAGAAAAACAATAAAGTATGTGCTGTATTTACCGGAGATGGAGGTACTAGCGAGGGTGATTTTCATGAAGCATTGAATATTGCTTCAGTTTGGGATTTACCGGTACTATTTTGTGTTGAAAATAACGGGTATGGACTGTCAACACCCAGTTCAGAACAATATAATTGTAAGAATTTAGCAGATAGAGGCATAGGTTATGGTATGGAAACTCATATTATTGACGGTAATAATATTTTAAAACTATATAATAAAGTAGTAGCCTTGACTAAAAGCATGCGTAAAGATCCACGTCCTGTGTTATTAGAATTTAAAACCTTTAGAATTCGTGGTCATGAAGAAGCGAGCGGTACAAAATATGTTCCGAAAGAGTTGATTGAAGATTGGGTAAAAAAGGATCCGTTAAAGAATTACCAAAAATATTTATTAGATGAGAAACTATTAAGCCTAGATGAGATCTTAACCATAAAGAAAGGGTTAAGTGATGAAATAGATAAAAATTGGAAAATAGCAAATGATGAAGATAGTATAGTTTCTGATGTAGAAAATGAATTAAGTGATGTGTATTCAACAATTAATTATCAGGAGGTTAACGCAAATGAATCTGTAGAAAATATTCGTTTTGTAGATGCCGTTTCACAAGGATTAGAACAGGCTATGTATCGTCATGATGATTTGGTAATCATGGGGCAAGACATCGCAGAATATGGAGGCGTTTTTAAAATTACAGAAGGCTTTATTGATATTTTCGGTAAAGACCGTGTAAGAAATACACCAATTTGTGAATCTGCCATAGTTGCTGCCGCGTATGGCTTATCAGTCAATGGAACGAAAACAGTTGTTGAAATGCAATTTGCAGATTTTGTGAGTACAGGCTTTAATCCCATTGTAAACTTATTGGCAAAATCATATTACAGATGGAATCAAAAAGCTGATGTGGTTATTAGAATGCCTTGTGGAGCTGGCGTGGGTGCAGGACCTTTCCATAGTCAAACCAATGAAGCATGGTTTACCAAAACTCCCGGATTAAAAGTAGTATATCCTGCATTTCCGTATGATGCAAAAGGATTGCTGACAACAGCTATCAATGACCCAAATCCTGTACTTTTCTTTGAACATAAAGGCTTGTATAGAACCATCCGTCAAGATGTACCAACAGATTACTATACTTTGCCTTTGGGGAAAGCTGCTCTTCTACAAGAAGGGAATGACATTACCATTATTGCTTTTGGTGTGGCTGTACATTGGAGCTTAGATACCTTAGCCGAGAATCCAACTATTTCTGCTGATTTAATCGACTTGAGAAGCCTGCAACCCCTAGACACAGCATCTATTTTTACATCCGTTAAGAAAACAGGTAAAGCAATTATTGTACAAGAGGATTCGCTATTTGGTGGAATAGCGAGCGATATTTCTTCATTGATCCATGAGAATTGTTTTGAGTTCTTAGATGCACCAGTACAACGTGTAGCAAGTCTGGAAACACCGATTCCTTTTGATTCACAATTAGAAAAACAGTATCTGGCTAAAAACAGGTTAGAAGGAGCATTAAAGTCACTATTGGCATACTAAATTTGTGTTAAATGTAAATTTATTTGCAAAAAGCTAATAAATGTCATATTTTTAAGTGCAAATTATTTCTAGCTTTATACTCTTCAAATTATAAACCATAACTTATGAAGATATATGATGATAAGCACATCAAAAATGTTGCCTTTGTAGGGGCACATAGTAGTGGTAAAACCACTTTAGCCGAAACCATGTTATTTGAAGCCGGTTTACTCAACAGGCGCGGTACTATTGAGCAAAAGAATACAGTTTCTGATTACCATGAAATAGAGCAAGAAAGAGAAACTTCAATCTACGCCACACCACTTCATACTGAATGGCGTAATTATAAGATTAACATTATTGACACGCCCGGATTAGATGATTTTATTGGCGAAATAATTTCATCTATTAGAGTTACAGATACTGTTGTTACTGTGTTAAATGCACAATATGGTGTTGAAGTTGGTACAGAAATAATATGGAATTATATAGATAAATATATGAAACCAACATTATTTGTGGTCAATCAAATTGACCATCCTAATGCTAATTTTGATGAAAGTTTTAAAAGTATAAAGAATCTGATTGGCAATAATGCTGTTAAAATTCAATACCCTATTAAAATTGATGGCGCTCAGTGTATTATTGATGTGTTAAAAATGAAACTCTATAAATTTTCTCCGGAAGGAGGGAAGCCTGAAAAGTTACCCATTCCAGATAATCAAAAAGAGTTAGCTGATGAATTACACAATGAACTGGTAGAAAAAGCTGCTGAAAATGATGAAGATCTGCTAGAATTATTTTTTGAGAAAGGTACATTGAATGAAGATGAAATGCGTCAGGGAATTAAAGCCGGAATGTTGAATCATGAATTGTTTCCTGTATTTTGTGTATCTGCTTTAAATGATATGGGTACTGGACGGTTAATGGGTTTTATTGATAATGTTGCACCCGCTGCAGCCGATTTAAAACCTGAGCAAAGTGTGGCAGGCGATACTATTATTCGTGAAAAAGGGGCGCCAACTACTTTATTTGTTTTTAAAACAGTTTATCAACCGAATTTAGGACAAATCACTTTCTTTAAAGTAAAATCAGGAGAGGTAAAGTTAAACGATAAGTTGGTAAACTCCAGAAATGAAGAAACTGAAATTCTGAATCAGTTATTTATCATGGATGGCAAAAAAAGAGAACCGGTTAATAAATTAACAGTTGGTGATATTGGAGCCACATTAAAATTAAAATTTACTGAAACTAATGATACGCTTTATACTGAAGGGAAACCTATAGTGATAAAACCAATTCAATATCCTAAATCAAGGATAAGAAAAACTGTCACAGCTGTCAATAAAAAAGATGAAGAAAAATTACATGAAACACTAAAAAAGCTGCACAGTCAAGATCCAACGATTGTAAGTCAGTATTCTAAAGAATTAAAACAACAACTTTTGAGTTGCCAAGGCGAATTACACTTAGCTACTATAGATTGGACTTTGAAGAATATATATGATATAGAAGCAAAATTTGAAAAACCAAAGATTGCTTATAGAGAAACTATACAACGCTCATCTACCGCAAGTTACAAACATAGAAAACAATCAGGAGGTGCAGGTCAATTTGGAGAAGTTCATTTGAAAATTGAACCCTGGCATGAAGGTATCGAGGAGCCGCAAGGCTTTAATATTAGAGGGAAAGAAGAAATAGAACTGCCTTGGGGTGGAAAATTAATGTTTTATAATTGTATAGTTGGCGGGGTGATTGATCTACGCTATTTACCATCAATTATGAAAGGGATATTGGAAGTTATGGAAACCGGGCCACTTACCAAATCGTATGTAAGAGATATTAGAGTAATGGTATATGATGGCAAAATGCATTCGGTAGATTCTAATGATATATCTTTTAAAATAGCTGGAGCACATGCTTTTAAAGAAGCATTTTTAAATGCAAAACCAAAATTATTAGAACCTGTACAAGAATTGGTAGTAAAAGTTCCTGAAGAAATGGTTGGTAATGTGATGACCGATTTACAATCGCGAAGATCAATTATTCAAGGGTTTGAAAGTAATGACCATTTCCAAATTTTAAAGTGCACAACACCGGCTGCTGAATTATACGGATATTCAACCAATTTGCGCTCATTAACACAAGGCAGAGCTACATTTACATCCGAGTTTTCGTCATTTATGCCGGTACCATTTAATGTTCAAGAAGAATTAATAAAACTAAGTACAAACAATTAAAATTTTTATAGATATGCAGACAAAAGTATTATATTTAAGTGATTTAAAATTTAATTTAGAAACATGGAGAAGAGAACTAAGATTTCATTTTAATGAAATGGATACTTTTCAAGAAAAATTAGAAGAAATTGCAGGGAGAGAATTTAGTAAAGAAGCTACTATGCCCTTAGAAAATTTTCAGAATAGAATTATGATCGAGAAAAATGCGATTTCTAAATTAGCACATAGATGTAAAGCTAAAATGAAGAATATAGCACATGCAAATTTACAGGAGGACATTGATGGAAGATTACAAAATGAACAAAGTACTTTACGTGATGATATGAAAACCTATATTAAATTACATTATGAATTGAAGGAAGATATGATGGATTATTTTTTGGAATGGTTATAACTAAATTTCCATTTTAAACGAGGGGAGTCGAAGATTTTTTTTATGGTAGAGCATTTTTTACAATGTATATATTGTTGGTCTGAAATTTCAATGCTATTTGATAGTTCTGTGACTTATCAAGTGTATGTTGAAGATTGTGAAGTGTGTTGTAATCCAATAGAAGTAAACCCGGTATTTGACAATGGTGAATTGATTTCTCTAGAATGCAAAAATTTAGGTAACTATTCAGCCATAACTACGTTAAAGAAAAACAAGCAAAATGTGTTAGAAAACATTCAAAATGCTTTTTAAAAAAGGAGGAGAGTTTAGCGCTAAGGTTTAATAATATTGAGTAATAACTTTAATTGCAGTCAGAATCTAACTCCTTCCCTAATTTAGGGAAGGTGGGCGCGCTAAAGCGCGGTCGGAAGGGTTAAAACAGTTAAAACATAAGTTTATGAATGTGCTAATATCTAAAAAACCTTGGCTGAATAGTTACAAATTTAGAGCAATAAGTGTCCTGAGAATTTGGAAGAAGGACCAGTAAAATAGCCTGTTTTAAGCAATATTTTTCCGCAAACTCTTTATATAAAAAAGTATTCCGATAGAAATCAAACTACAAATAGTAAAACCTATAAACATGGGTAATACAGAAGTTTTTACAAAACTGCCGATATAAATACTAATTGGCACAGCCATAAGTGTAGAAATAAGCCCGGTAATTGCAGAAGCTATTCCTGCAATATGACCAACAGGTTGCATAGCAATTGCTCTTAAGTTACCAAATAAGAATCCGATAGCAAAAAATTGTACTGCACAAAATAAAAATAATACCAAAGCACTGGGATTGGTAGTTTGAAAAAAGAAAATCACATAAATAAATGAGGTAAAAAAGTATAAAAATAGTGCCCAGGTAATTAGTTTTTCCATCCCAAAACGCAATACCAAAGTACCATTTGATAGGGTAGCAGCACCCACTGTTATTGCCAAGGCGGCAAAAATATAAGGAAACTCATCAATTAAATGGTATTGCTCATGAAAAACTTGCTGAGCAGTACTTAAATATACTAAAAACGAACCCGTAATAAAGCCTGAAATTATGGTGAATGCAATAGTGGTTTTATGTTTGATAAGTTCTTTAACTCCGCTAACAAAAATAGAAAATGTCCATCTCTTTTTATTTTTTAGACTTAAGGTTTCCGGTTGTCTTTTAAAGAACCATATAGAAACGAGAATGCTAAAAATAAGTTGAATATAGAAAATTGCTTGCCAATTATAATGGTCTAGAATGAATTTACCAAGAGCAGGAGCAATCACAGGAATTAGTATAAACACTGTTGTTATAAAAGACATGATCCTTGCCATATAATTTCCATCATAAGTATCTCTAACCATAGCAATACTGATTGTGCGTGGTGAAGAAAGTCCGATACCTTGTAAAACTCTACCCAAGATCATAATTTCAAGGCTTTCAGCAAAAATACAAATAAGGCTAGCGATGATAAAGATTCCAAAACCAACATAAACTAATGGTTTACGTCCAATACTGTCGGATATCGGACCAAATAATAAAGGGCCGAGTCCCAAACCCAAAAATATCATGATGATGATCAATTGATTATTTTGCGGATCTTGAACACCAACAGCTATACCAATAATATCTAACGCCGGTAATACAGCATCAATGGCTAAGGCAGTGATAGCCATTAAAGATGCCATGAGCGTTACAAATTCAACATTAGAAATTTTTTGGTTTTGCATTTGGCAAAAGTACGTTATTTGTTAAGCCAAAGTTGTACATTGGTATAGAAATTGTGGGGTTTATTAATAACAATCACATAACATAAATAAAATGAAAACACTATTATCGGCTCTTGTAATTTTTATGATATTGATAAGCTGCACAAGTACTAAAATTATAACCGAGACACAGCGAAAAGAGCTTATATCCTGGGGCAATGAGAAGCCATTTGAGATTATATCTCACAGGGCGTTGCCCATGCCAACTGTTGCTTTTAATGCAATTGCTAACTCAGGTTTATTAGCACCGGGAAATTCTGCCAGTAACATTGATCTTATTGGTAACGCAAATTACTTTAAGGTGAAAGGGGATACCTTATCGGCATATTTACCTTATTTTGGAGAAAGACGATTTGGCGGTAACTATGGAGGTACTGAAGGCGGAATTCGTTTTGATGGAATTCCTGATAGCAAAGAAATTACTTGGAATGCTAAAAAGCAAAGAGTTGAAATGCGTTTTAAGATAAAGCAAGAACGTGATAATGAAATTTATGACATTCTGGTATTTATTTTCCCCAATCATACTACCAGAATTGATATTAACAGTTCTGAAAGAACACCCATAAGTTATATTGGTAATATAGAATCATTAGCTACCCAAACGAATTCTAAAGGGGATATATAGTTTTTGATGAAAGTTAGCTATAGTGTTATTTATCTATTTAACATAATATTAATTATAATACACATTGTGTAATCATAATAAGACGTTATGTAAAATAGCGTAAGTTATTTAAAATTATGGAGTAAAGTTTCACGGGCATTTCGTTGCTAACCGCAAAAATTTAAAACAAGCCATCGTAAGACGGCTTGTTTTAGATTTAACAGAAGAAAGCCTAACACTTATCTTCCATTTTAATCTCAATGATTATGCTCTTAACACGTACGGAATCTACTTTTTGATCCTTCGCTTTCAAACATTTAACAATATGTTTGAATTCAGGTAAGCATTCTTCACTTTCATCAGGAAGTTCTGGCAATCGTTCTTTTAAATTAGGATCGATTAAATACGTCATACCGCCAACAGCCATATGATTGATCAATGTATTGATATCAATCGGCTCTCCTTGAGGTGACAAATCAGATTTATCAAACTTTTGACCAGGGATCAAATTAAATGTAACTTTTTTATCAGCCCTTGCCGATAACGTAAACCTATTTGCATTTACATTATTGAACTTTATGGCCCAACCAAGCTTCTTCAGAACATCTGGCAGACTTACATCGAGCTCAATATCTACCACACGATCATAAGGATTATTAACCCAAAAACTACGATTGGTAAGCGATGCAATTAATCCATCAGCATCCGGTAATTCGGGAGAAACATTTCTTTGAGCGATATTATTATCGAATGGAACGAGTCTCCAATGAGGAATATCGCCATTGACAGTGTCTGCATTGCTTTCATCTCCATCGGCCGTAACACTGGCCAGTATACACTCGTGTCCTACATTTGTCGGAGTCCATTCGAATGGTCCAACCACCATTTCAGCTCCAGGTGCCAACGTACCACCCGGAAGTTCTGGGGTATCCATAGGTATCCAATCTACAGGCCATACAAGACCAGTACTTGGTCGACATTGATGTGCCTTTACTACTATATTTTCGGCGGGGCTTTGCCCACGGTTCTTTATCTTAACAAAAAAGTAATTGGTTACACCAACTAACGGTGTTTGGTGGCCAACAGTGCTATCATTTACTTGTGCACTCCAGATATCTGTTGTATTCCAGAAATTCTGTCGCCATTCATACTCACCGTTTCTACCATCGTCTATATAAACATCTACTTCGGGTGGCGAACCTGGTCCATCGGCCACATCAGAAGCTATTTTAAAAGCGCCTTGTTTTTCAAAAGCCCATCTTATAACCTTATGAAATGCACCTCCAGGATGCCCTTCGAAATCGGCATTGGTTTGATCAAAATCCATGATGGCAATAGCAAAATCTTGGGCACTTGCTGGTGGTGATGCTGCAGTCATAGACCCTACAGCTCCAATCATAAGAAATGAAAGATAACGTGCTGCAAATTCTCTACGGGCAAGCTGTCTGGCAGCATTGCTACTAATTTCGTCGCCACCAGTACTACGGTATGCCCTAAATACTGAGGTTGATAAAATTTGTCTACGTCGTTGGAAACCCGCTGTATCAAACGTACCACCCCAAGCCCAACCAGCGGCTGGATCACGGTCATGTCTACGAAGTCCTGCACCCGCATTTAAATATGGTGACCGTAAAAAACGGTCAGGCGCTTGTGATGCTGGATCACATAATACAACGCCCATAGCATCTCCGAAATTATGACACCATGAAAAGACACCATCGCCAATATTATTTTGTAAGCATGAATGTGCAAATTCATGAATGTTCACGGCTCTATCTGTGGCATGATTCACATTGCCAATCTGACTATATTTAAAACTAATAGTTGCGGCAGCAGCATCGTTTCCACTATGCGCTGCATTGGGTGTATTTGAACGGACGTCAACCGGTATTGGAAAGGTCGTCCCAGCAAAATAGTTACTAATTGTGAATCCAAAGTCTTCCACCATTTGATACAATCTATCTAAGTGATAATAGGCATTTACTGCTGCAAAATCATCAGAAGTTGATGTATAATCGAAATCATCACCTAACGGTTCAGTCGGAGGTGCAACACTTGGGCCTTCGAAATCTGATATGGTGATGAAATCACCATCCAATGCTTGTTCAGCACCTCCCCCCGGAGCATTAAGTCTTAAAAGGGGCTCACTGGATCTTGAAGGGTTTAAGTTGGCCGCTGAAGCCGTTGCCGTCAATGTGGTATCACCCGTTTGACGAACCGGATCATCTTTAAATACAAGACCATCTAGATTATGGTAAGCAGCTCTTGCATATAAAATATCTCTAGTGGCAAGATCAATAATGAATCTCCAATTCACCTCTCCAAAAGTTGGCATTTCCAAAGCAAAAAACACTTCCAAACATAAACGATGAGACCCATCCTCTATTCCCTTGACAGATTCAAGATTTAAAAAAGGGCTACCAATTTTATGATTTGCTCTCAAGCCAGCATGTTCGTTGTCTAGGCGTTCACTTTCATCATAACGGTAGATCACGAGATGCTGTTTATCAATTTTGACGAACTTAGATTTATTCTTCTCAGCATGTTGTTCAATTAATGTTGGAATTTCCTTTTCAAACTTGAGCATAGCCGGTCTTAAACTTTTCAAGATCGCATCGTTCTTTTTTGCTGAAATATTCTTTTCATCTAATTCTAAATATGGTAATCTTACATTTTTATGTACGGTGCTTGATGAACTAATAATTGAACGTTTATCCTTGTACATTCGAATATTCATACCACCTCTCCATACAGGAATTCCAAGATATGTTTGTTGATATGCCACGGTACGTGTATTCATGACTGTTTTAGAATAGGCATATTTCAAAAGGGATTGCTCTAAAGATACCTGCGGTTTAAACAATTCATTGGTTTTTGAAATGAATGCGTTCGTAAATGTGTAATGATCTTTAACATCAATAATGTAAGCTTCAGAAATTTTCTTGAAAGAATTACTACTAATTCCAGCGTCTTGCCTTTTATAAGGGTTTTGATGATGCCGTAATGAAATGGCTCTTCCATTCGGAAGACTGAACTTTTTAAAAGTTTTGATTAAATTTTTCATAATTTTTATTTTAAAATTAAAAGTGGTCGGTCGGTCGTCATTATAAGAGATTTAAAAAGTAGGATATCCTTATACTGTTTCTATTTCTAATCCGTGGGGAACTGCATTGAACCACACTAAAGTATTGCATGATATGCGAACTGATTCATAATTATTTCTATACAAAATTAATCAATATGCTAATGAAAGTCAACGAGGTTTTCCCCCTTTTTTAAGGGGTTTTTTCCTGAATTTTTTTGAGGGTTTTCCCCTAGTTTTAATAAAAAAATAGGTTAGATAAATAGAATTGAATAAATTTAAGGTTAGTTAAGATTGAAATAATAGTTTTTCAAGTCATTTCATACATATTTTGCCCTTCTCTACTGCCCTATCGCAAAAAGAGTGTTCTATTACATTCTAGAGAAAATTTTGATTAAAACTTTACAGAAGTGATGTGTATTATCTCGCTTTCGGCAAAGCAAAATAATATAACGCTGTCCATTATAACTCAATTTTGATTTATAATACGTCATTATGTAAAATTACTCGGCACAATACTTATTTTTATAAATAAGTCCTCGTGATGTGCTTCGCAGTTGTCAAAGTTATCTAATAAACCTGAGATAATTATCTAGTTTAAAAAAGTTTTATAGGCTTTATGTTGGGTTTCTGCAAGAGTATAATTTTTTTTGGCAATAAAAAAATCTATACACTTGCTTATTATTAGTTTCTATTTTTTTAGCCACATTTACTGTCCAGCTCTAACCTTAATTCTTTGGTATTAACCTTTCTTTAACTTGTTTTTAAGATCCTGTCTACCTATTATTGTTATTATTTCTACTGTTTTACCATTTATTTGATAATAAATACATCAACACCACAAACACATCTTCTAATCCCCTTACCTAAATAATCTATAGATGGATACAAGTAAGGATTTTTAGCAATCACTTCAAATTGTTCAAAAAAAGCAAAGAAATATTTATCTGCTTGTGCTTCACCAAATTTGTATACGCCAAACTCGTGGATTCTTATTAAATCCTCGTCTGCATCTTTAGATAAGACATAATTCATTTTTTAAGCCTACTTTTAGAGTCTGCTAAAATCTCTGAGGCTGTTCTATTACTTAATCCACTTTTCAGGCCTCTTTCAATCTTTGCACGTATATAATCTACTTCAATTT
>CAYXAZ010000017.1:0-31335 GCA_964463085.1 uncultured Flavobacteriaceae bacterium
AAAAACGAAAAAGAGCAAAATTTGGTGCGTTATTTTATGCTTGACTTGACACTAGCTTCCAGCCAAGAATATTAACAAGATACTTAAAGGCTATCATTTCTATTAAATTTGTGATCGGACCTCAAACTTCTATAAGCAACACAGTTTTTTAACGGATTATTCTTATCAATTTTTGGATGTACAAAATGGATGTATTCAGTCATACCTATTTTTTGCATAACTCGCTGTGATTTTAAATTCAATTCAGGAGCAATTGCATAAACCTCTTTTAGTTTTAATGTTCTAAAAGCAAAATTGACACATGCCAATGCACCTTCAGTAGCATAACCATTACCCCAGAATTTTGATAATAATCGCCAGCCAATATCAACACATGGTGTAAAATCACTCTTAAAAGTCTGGTTAGACAAACCAATGAATCCTATAAATTCATGAGTTGTCAGCTCATCAACAGCAAAATAACAATATCCATGAGTTGCAAAATGCTGTTGCATAGTTTTGATAAAAGCTTCGGTTTCTAGTTGTGACATGGTACTAGGAAAAAATTCCCTAACAGCCTTATCAGTATTCATTTTTGTTGTAGGTTTAATATCTGAAACTTGCCAGTTTCGTAAACCTAAGCGGTTGGTTTTGATAATATAGTCAGACATAATTTGGGTTTAATCTAAATAACGTGAATTCGATATAACAATTTTGATTTTAGAACTGATGATCAGCCTTTTAAATGTGAGTTAATGACTTTAGTGTCTCCTCGAGCGCAGTCGAGAGGTTTTTAATAGTTCTCGACTGCGCTCGAACGGACAATGTTCTGTATATCAATGAATTTAACTTTATAATAAATATTTTTTATGTCGAACTCACGTTAAATAATGTAACATTTCCACTAAATTTTTCTTAAATCCAATTTTTTCATAAGTTTTAATGGCATATGGATTTTCTTCATAGACTGTTAACCTAACTTCTATAATATTCTTTGATCTAAACCAATCAAAAATAGCATTAAAAATATCTTTGCTAATTCTGTGACCTCTATATTCATCTTTTACATATATAAAACCAATATAACCATGTTCTTTTTGAGCGAACTTGCTTTTATTTTGCCTGATCAACCCATAACCACTGCCTATAATTTCATCATCGTTTATAGCTACATACAATGTTGCTTTATCAGATGTTATGAACTCAGAAATATCATAATAATTAATTTTTTCTTCTTGTTCAAGGGAAACATCCATTGGGCGTTCTATACTAATTAATTGCTGTTCAAAATTTAATAAGATGTCTAAATCGTTTAAAGTTGCTTTTCTAATTTTTATATCCATAACAATAAAATTTTTATCAAACCTATTTATTTTTATTTAGAGTTAACCCGTTGTGCATTTTGAATAATTACCTGACCTTGTACTGGTTCGAGTGATTTTCGATAGCCCCGAAGCCGGGAGTATCGAGAACTATTTTAAAACGAAATCCCGAGGCTTCGGGACTATTCTCGATACTAATTTTACTCATTTCAATCATAAAATTCACTCGAATTGACGAATTTTACTCAAAATGCACAACGGGTAGAGTTATAAAAAAATTATCACGTTAAAATAATAACAATTAATTTTTTTTCGTTTAATTTTTTTGTGGATGTAAATTATTAATATCCATTTGACTAAATTTACACATCAATTGTAAAAATAAATGAATTTTACCGGATTAAAAAAGAAGACTGCAATTCAATTTTATGAAAAGCAATTAAAAAAATTAAAAAAGAATAGTACTAATATACCTGAAAGAATTAAAACTGTTGGTGTTTTAGCTGACTCTAGATTGTTTGGAAGTTATGATATTTCAAGAAATTTGAGCCAGAAATTAAATTTACCTCATAAGAAATTTGAAATAATCATTTTTGAAAATTTAAAAGACGATTTTGTTACGCAACATTACAATACATTTTCTGAAAAAGATTTCGGAATGTACGGAAAAATAAAAGCAAAAAGCGTGAAGGGTTTTATTGACACTAATTTTGATTTACTCATTAACTATTGTAACCTTGATAGTGTTTTTGCAAATATTGTTGCCGTACAATCAAAAGCTAAATTCAAAGTTGGTTTTGCAGATGAAAAATTAGAAGATCTATATGATTTTATGATTGTTATTGAAGGAAATAAAATAGATGTTTTTAATGATGAGTTGGCAAAATATTTACAGATTTTAGAATTAATTTAACATTAAAAAGAATTTAATAAATGAAAGAATTTATAGGTACAGGCGTAGCATTGATAACTCCTTTTACTAATGATAACAAAGTTGATTTTAAAGGGTTGGAGCGTTTAGTAAATTATCAAATTGATAATGGTATTGATTATTTGGTAGTGCAAGGTACAACAGGAGAACCTGCAACTCTTACTGCAAAAGAAAGAGAGCAAGCTAGAGAAACTATTGTAGCTGTCAATAATGGAAAATTGCCTTTGGTATTAGGTATTGGGGGAAATAATACACAAGGAATAATAGACGAAATAAAGACGACAGATTTAGATGCTTTTGATGCTATTTTATCAGTTGCACCTTATTATAATAAGCCAACTCAAGAAGGATTCTATCAGCATTTCAAAGCTATATCTGAAGTATGCCCAAAACCGATTATACTTTATAATGTACCTGGAAGAACAGCAAAAAATGTAGAACCTGAAACGGTTCTTAGGCTGGCATCTGATTTTAGTAATATCATTGCTGTTAAAGAAGCAGGTAATGATGTACATCAATATTTAAAATTGATAAAAAATAAACCTGAAGATTTTTTGATTATTTCTGGAGATGATGATCTAGTTCTCGGAGTTGTACTAGCAGGAGGAGCAGGAGTTATTTCTGTTATTGGGCAAGCATTTCCAAAAGAATTTTCAAACATGATTCAATTAGGAATTGAAGGTAAAGCCAAACAAGCATATCAAATTCATTATAAACTAATGGATTGTATCAGTTTAATTTTTGAAGAAAATAATCCGGCAGGCATTAAAGCCTTACTTAAAAAACTAAAGATTTGTGAACCTTTTGTTAGACTGCCTTTAGTAGAAGCTAGTAAACAATCACGAGAAAAAATAAATGACTTTATAGATACTTATTGAGCGTATTAATTATAATTATTTTATCAATCAACACAGTTAGAAGTATTAACAAATTTTTAGTAAACTTTCCAATTATACTATTAAAAGTAGTGCTATTTTTGCAACTTTACTATCCATTTTTTATTCAAGAATAATTTTTCAATATTAGATAGAGGTTTTTAAGTATGAATTAAGATAGTAACTTTAGAAAAAAATAGTTTTATTAATCCGTTTTAAATAAGTAATTTTGCAAAATGCAAAAAATGAAGAGACTTAGTGTTTTATTTTTAGTAATCATTTTATTTTCAGCTTGTAGTCAATATCAAAAGATTTTAAACAAAGGTGATACAGAAGATCAATATAAAATGGCAACTAAATTATATGAAGAAGGTAAGTATAATAAAGCAATTCTATTATTTGAAAAAGTAACTCCTAAATATCAGCGTAAACCTCAAATGGAACGTATACAGTATATGGTAGCTGAATCTAATTATAAAACTAAGAATTATGATTTAGCATCATATTATTTTAATAGATTTATTGGAAATTACCCAAATAGTTCTAAAATAGAAGAAGCATCCTATCTAGCTGCTCATAGTTATTATATAGCAGCACCTAAGTCAACTTTAGATCAGGCTGACACTCAAAAAGCATTGACTGCCTTTCAAGGATTTATTGATAAATACCCTGAATCTGATAAGATAGCTGAAGCAAATAAATTTTATGATGAACTTTCTAAAAGGTTAGAGAAAAAAGCTTTTGACAATGCAAAACATTATTATAAAACTGAAAATTATAAAGCAGCGATTGTGGCATTAGATATTTTTCTAGAAGATAATTTTGGAACCGTATATAAAGAAGAAGCTTTGTCATATAAATTTTTAGCATCTTATGAATTAGGTATGAGGAGCATCTTTACTAAGAAAGAGAAAAGGTTAAACGATGCGTTTTCTATTTATAATAAATTTCAAAAAAGGTTTCCTGATTCAAAAAAAACAAAAGAATTTGAAAATTTATTTGAGAATTTAAATAAAGAATTAAAATTACATAAAGAACAACAAGCAAAATATAAAACTAATGGATTATAAAAACTCTGAAGCACCGTTAACTACGATTACTTACGATAAAACTAAAATTGAAGAACCTACTCATAATATTTATGAGTCTATCTCAATTATGGCTAAAAGAGCAATTCAGATTAATGAAGATCTAAAAAAAGAATTAATTGATAAGCTAGAAGAATTTGCCACACATAATGACAGTTTAGAAGAAATTTTTGAAAATAAAGAACAAATTGAAGTTTCTCGTTTTTATGAAAAATTACCAAAATCAACAGCCATTGCAATTGAAGAATGGTTAGAGGGTAAAATTTATAGCAGAAACCCTGAAACTACTGACGATAACGAATAATGTCAGTTATAAGCGGTAAAAATATCATTCTTGGCGTTACTGCCGGAATTGCTGCTTATAAAGCAACTTATTTAGTAAGGTTATTTATAAAAGCAGGAGCCAACGTAAAGGTTATAATGACTCCTGCTTCTAAAGACTTTGTAACACCGCTTACACTTTCCACACTTTCTAAAAACCCGGTTCACTCAACTTTTTATGATAAAGAAGAAGAGAATGAATTATGGAATAACCATGTTGATCTGGCACTTTGGGCTGATTATTTTGTGATAGCTCCGGCAACAGCCAATACATTATCTAAAATGGTTAATGGTACTTGTGATAATTTACTATTGGCAACCTATTTATCTGCTAAATGCAAGGTGTATTTTGCCCCTGCAATGGACTTAGATATGTATAAACATCAATCAACCAAAGAGAATCTAAAAAAACTAGAAAATTTTGGTAATATTATGATTCCTGCTGAAAGCGGAGAGTTAGCAAGTGGATTGATGGGTGAAGGTAGAATGGCTGAACCTGAAACGATACTATCATTTATTGAAAACGATATTATCACTGGTTTACCGTTAAGAGGAAAAAAAGTATTACTTACTGCCGGTCCTACTTATGAAGCTATAGATCCGGTTCGTTTTATTGGAAACCACTCTTCAGGAAAAATGGGTTTTGAATTGGCCAAAGAAGCGGCTAATTTAGGTGCTGAAGTAATTTTAATCTCTGGTCCATCCAATGAAAAAGTAGATCATACGTTAATAAAAAGAGTAGATGTGATTAGTGCTGAAGAGATGTATCAAGCTGCTCATCAATATTTTAAAGATATAGACATTGCTATTTTAGCTGCAGCAGTTGCAGATTTTAAACCTGCTACTATTGCATCACAAAAAATTAAGAAAAAAGAGGCGAGTTTAACTATTGAATTGACTAAAACCAAAGATATTTTAGCATCATTGGGTGAACAGAAACAACAACAATTTTTAGTTGGTTTTGCATTAGAAACTAATAATGAATTAGAAAATGCAAAAGGTAAATTAAGACGTAAAAACTTAGATCTGATCGTTTTGAATTCTTTACGAGATAAAGGTGCCGGATTTAAAAAAGCAACAAATAAAGTTACTTTAATAGATAAACAAGAAAATATTACTGAATTTGACTTGAAATCTAAAACCGAAGTTGCTCAAGATATTTTTAATGAAATAATAAAAAGTATATATGCGTAAATTTTTATTCATACTGGTTTTTAGTATCATTTCTCAACTGAACGGTCAAGAATTAAATTGCTTGGTTATTGTTGATGCAGATCAAGCTCAAAACTCAAATACACAAGTATATAATACGCTACAAAGTTCCATTACTGAATTTATGAATAATACAAGATGGACATCAGGTAATTATAAACCGCAAGAAAAAATTAACTGCGCTATTACATTACTTGTTACTAAACAAATTTCTTCAAATGAGTTCGAGGTAAATATTCAGGTACAAGCTTCACGACCGGTATTTAACTCTACATATAAAACACCTATTTTTAATTATAGAGATGAAAAAGTAAAAATAATCTATAATGAATACCAACCTTTAATTTATAACGAAACTAATTTTGAGTCTAACTTAATATCTCTATTAACTTTTTATACATATACTATTTTAGGTATTGATGCTGATACTTTTTCACTCAATGGTGGAGATAAATTCCATAAACAAGCAGAAAATGTTGTCAATCAAGCACAACAAGGAGGATATTCAGGGTGGAATAGAATTGATGGTAATAACACGCGATATCAGCTGAATGAAAATATATTATCACCAGCTTTTAAAGATTATAGAGCATTATTATACGATTATCATTTGAATGGATTAGATATAATGAGTGATGATAAAAAAGAAGCAAAAAAGAATATAGAAGCTGCATTGATGAAGCTTCAAAAAATTTATAACAGACGTTCTAATGCTTTTTTATTAAGAGTTTTTATGGATGCTAAGTCTGATGAAATAGTAGATATTTTTTCTGACGGACCAAGAACAAATTCGAATAACTTAAAAGAAATGCTGTTAAAAATATATCCTACTTTTAATGCAAAGTGGGAAAAAATTAAAAATTAATTGTTCTTTTATTTATAACAATTTAATTAAGTTTGATGAGGCTGCCTCAAAGTATTATTCATAGGTAACATTGAGCATTACTGAAATGTAAAATGCATTTTAAATTGAAAGTAGTAAGCGTAGCTTAAAAAGAAATGTTTTATTTACTATAAACTACAATTAATGTTAGCATCACTTTCCATAAAAAATTATGCTTTAATTGATAATTTACACGTAAATTTTCATGATGGCTTTTCTACTATTACAGGTGAAACTGGCGCAGGAAAATCAATTCTTTTAGGGGGCTTGGCATTAATTTTAGGAAAGAGAGCAGACTTATCTAGTCTAAAAAATAAAGACAAAAAATGTATTATTGAAGGTGAATTTTTAATTGCCAAGTTCAATTTACAACCCTTTTTTGAAGAACACGATATTGATTTTGAAGAACGCACAATTATTAGAAGAGAAATTTTACCCAATGGTAAGTCGAGAGCCTTTATCAATGATACGCCTACCACATTATCAGTATTATCTTTATTAAGTGATAAATTAATTGATGTGCATTCTCAACATCAAACCTTACAACTTGCAGATAATAATTTTCAATTCTTGATTCTCGATGCCTTAGCTGAGAATTCAAAGTATCTGAATTCTTATAAAAAAGGATTGATTATCTATAAAAAGTTAAAAAATGAGCTTCAAGACCTTAAGCAGAATCAGCAAGAAGCAACAGATCAACATGATTATAACTCCTTCTTATTAAAAGAATTAGTTGATGCCGATTTTGAATCAGATGAACAATCATTCTTAGAAGATACTTTAGCAAAGCTTAATCATATTGAAGAAATAAAATCACATCTAACAGAAGCACAACAATTGACTGAAGCTGACGAAATAGGGATTCATAGTTTACTTCACAAATATGTCAACCTTATTGCCAAACTAGGTTCTTTTAGTAAAGAATACGAAGCTTTATCAGAAAGAATTAATAGTGTTAAAATTGAATTTGATGACATTGCTCATGAATTGGAGAATAGTAATAGAATTGTTAATTGCAGTCCGCAGGAAATAGAAAAATATAATAGCAGGCTACAATTACTGTACGATCTATTAAAAAAACATCAAGTAACTACTATTGATGAGTTGCTAGAGCAACAAGATATATTGACAGCTAAAGTTAGTTCAGTAGAAAATGCTTCTGAAATTATAGAAGCAAAAATAGCAAAAATTTCAACAGTTGAAAATCAGCTTAATAAATTAGCTAATACTGTTAGTAGTAATAGAAGTAAAGCAATTCCGATTTTAATAAATCAATTAGAAAGCCTATTGAAAGAGTTAGAAATGCCAATGACCTCTTTTAAGATCAATTTGGTTAAAGAAGAAGACTTTTTCACAAATGGTAAAGATACCTTAGAGTTTTTAATAGCTACTAATAAAGGCAGTAGTTATAAAAGTTTAAAAAAAATAGCTTCAGGCGGTGAAATGTCAAGAATAATGCTTGCTGTAAAATCCATTTTGAGTAACTATTCAAATTTACCGACTATTATTTTTGATGAGATAGATACCGGAGTTTCTGGCGAAGTTTCAAACAGAATAGCTTCAGTAATGTCATCTATGAGTCATAATATGCAGGTGATGGCTATTACACATTTACCGCAAATTGCAGCTAAAGGAAATCATCATTTCAAAGTTTTTAAAACAGAAATAAATAGCCAAACAACTACAGATATAAAATTACTTACTAAATCAGAAAGAATTGATGAATTGGCAGAAATGCTAAGTGGTAAAAACATAGTTGATTCAGCTGTAAGTCATGCGAAGCAACTATTAGATCAATAATTTTATGAAATAGTAACTATGAATATAAAATATTGATTTATTTTTGTTAACACAAACCATAGATAAACCATAAATATGTATAACCTACTAAAAGGAAAAAGAGGAATTATATTTGGAGCATTAGACCCAAAATCAATTGCCTGGAAAATAGCAGAAAAGGCTCATGAAGAAGGTGCAAAATTTGTCTTAACCAATGCCCCAATAGCTTTGAGAATGGGAACGATGAATGAATTGGCTGAAAGAACTGGTTCTGAAATAATTCCGGCAGATGCCACCTCAATGGAAGATTTAGAAGGCTTGGTAACTAAGTCTGTAGAAATTTTAGGAGGTAAATTAGATTTTGTATTACATTCAATAGGGATGTCTGTAAACGTAAGAAAAGGAAGACATTATACAGACCAAAAGTATGATTTTACCACAAAGGGTTGGGATATTTCAGCAGTATCATTCCACAAAGTAATGAGTGTTCTTTATAAACAAGATGCGATGAATGAATGGGGTTCAATTGTTGCCTTAACATATATGGCAGCACAACGTGTATTTCCTGATTATAACGATATGGCTGATAATAAGGCATATTTAGAATCTATAGCACGTAGTTTTGGTTATTTTTTCGGTACAGATAAAAAAGTGAGGGTGAATACCATTTCGCAATCGCCTACACCAACTACTGCCGGACAAGGCGTAAAAGGGTTTGACGGATTCTTTACCTATGCAGATAAAATGTCACCTTTAGGTAACGCCACAGCTGATGAATGTGCAGATTATACCATTTCATTATTCTCTGATTTAACTAAAAAAGTAACATTACAAAATTTATTTCATGATGGTGGATTTTCTAATGTAGGTGTCAGTCAGTCAGTTATGGATTATTTTGACAAAGAAGAGTAGAGAGTATAATTTAAAGTAAGATTAATAAAAAAGTATAATTTTTTGATAAAAAAAGCGTTTACATTACGATAGTAACCCAATAAATTACTCAATTATGAAAAGAAAAGCGACTATAATTATTTTAATTTTGTTTTTCTTCCCTTTTGTATGGCAATTAAATGCTGCTTCGATAAAAGAAAATACCATTGCAAATATTATAGCACCACCAACCAATGATGAATGTGCTAATGCAACTACATTGACAGTAAACCCAAATTTTTTATGTACTACCGTAACTGCTGGTACAGTAGATGAAGCTACAGGATCTGGAGTTAGTACTAGTTGCCCGGGAAATTCAAATGCTAATGATGATGTTTGGTTTAAGTTTGTGGCTACAGATACATCTCATAAAATAGAATTGTTAAATATAGCGGGGTCTAATACAGATTTATACTATATTGTATATGAAGGTGGAGTTTCGGGTGATTGTAATACGATGACAGCTATTTTTTGCGGTAGTTCTAATCCTGGTAGTCCATCTAGCTTAACAGTTGGAAATACTTATTTTATTAATGTTTTTACCAATGATACGGCTTCAGGTGCAAATACAACTTTTGATATATGTGTTGGCTCTACACCAACAGCACCCTCTAATGATGATTGTGCAAATGCTGAAAATATTGCATTAGCAAGTTTACCATTTAATGCATCATATGATGCTACTTCGGCAACAAATAATGCAGGATCTATTACAGTTTCTAGTTGTATAGATATAAATGATGGAGTATGGTATACTATAACAGGTGACGGTACTGAGATTACTGTAATTGCTAATCCTGATTCGTGGGATGCAGCTATAACTGTTTATGAAGGTAGTTGCGGAACTTTTACTTGTGTTGGTAGTAGTAATAATGGAGCTTCGGGTATTGCAGAAGGAGTAACTTTTACCTCAACAGTAAGCACCACATATTATATCAATATTGCACATCCGGGTATTACAGACGAATCAGAAGGCGTTTTTGACCTATCACTGACTTCTGCTGTATTGTCAATAGATGATATTGTAGCGAAAGGATTTTATTATTATCCTAATCCCGTTGAAAATATACTTAAAATGAATGCTAAAGAGTCAATAGACCAAATAAGTTTATATACTATTTTAGGAAAAGAGATCAAAAGACTTACACAATCTAATTTAAATGCTGAATTAGATATGTCTAATCTGCCTACAGGCACTTATTTTGTCAGAGTTATAATTGGTGATTCAAGTGGTTCATTTAAGATAATAAAGAATTGATACTGAAGTAGTTTTATAAAATATAAAAAGAGGCTCTAAAATTTAGAGCCTCTTTTGTTTTAACACATCATATTTCCTCAGCTAAAATAAATATTTTTTACGAATCAGAGATAAACTCCATATAAATTTTTCCATTGAGTTTATGTATATTTACAATGAAAAAATTTATGTCGTTTAGACATATTAAATCTATCTTTTGGAGTTAAAATTTTCCATAATTATTCCGGTTTATAATCGCCCAGACGAAATTGATGAATTATTAGAGAGTCTTACGAAACAGACTTATAAAAGGCATTTTCAAGTAATTGTTGTTGAAGATGGTTCTGACTTATCATCAGAAGACTGTGTAAAAAAGTATCAAGATCAATTAGATATTGAGTATTACTATAAAGAAAACTCCGGACCGGGATTAAGCAGAAATTTTGGAATGCAAAAGGCTACCGGTAATTATTTTATTATTCTTGACTCAGATTGTATACTTCCAAAACAATATCTAACCGAAATATCAGACGTTTTGACTGATAATTTTACCGATGCTTTTGGTGGACCGGATGCTTCATATTCATCTTTTACTACCATTCAAAAAGCTATTAATTATGCAATGACTTCAGTATTAACTACCGGAGGGATAAGAGGTAAAAAAAGTACACTCAATAAATTTCAACCTAGAAGCTTTAATATGGGTTTGTCAAAAACAGCTTTTACCAGTACAAAAGGTTTTGGCAGTCAACATTTTGGTGAAGATATTGATTTAACCTTTCGCTTATGGAAAAATGGTTTTAAAACTCAATTGATAGATAAAGCTTTTGTGTATCATAAACGCAGAGTTAATTTTAAAAGTTTTTTCAAGCAAACGTTTAATTTTGGTGCTGCCCGTCCGATTTTAAGCAAGCAACACCCTAATACAGTTAAAATTACCTATTGGTTTCCTAGTTTATTTATATTAGGATTATTATTTTCAATAGGGTGTTTTTTAATAGGGGAGAAATTTCCGTTAGTGGTTTTTGGAGTTTATTTTTTACTTGTTTTTATAGATGCATTTATCCAAAATAAAAGCTTATTGGTAGCGATCTATAGCATTTGGGCAACTTTAACCCAGTTTTTAGGCTATGGTTTGGGTTTTTTACGCTCTTTTATAAGACTTCATATAATGAGAAAACCTATAATTGATACTTTTCCTGAAATGTTTAACTAAGCTTAAGCTAGTTATATTGATGACATTACTTATTTTTGTAATAAAGAATAAAAAACATAGAACCCGAAACTTACAATGCAATACGCAAAGAATATATTAGAGACCATTGGTAATACACCTCTGGTAAAGATCAATACAATTACTAAAGATATAAATGCTTTGGTTTTGGCTAAGGTAGAAACCTTCAATCCTGGTAATTCTGTAAAAGATAGAATGGCAATTAAAATGATAGAAGATGCAGAAGTTGATGGACGTTTAAAACCGGGTGGAACAATTATTGAAGGAACTTCCGGTAATACGGGTATGGGCTTGGCACTAGTAGCTATTATTAAAGGCTACAAATTAATATGTGTAATAAGCGATAAACAGTCTAAAGAAAAGATGGATATTCTCAGAGCTGTAGGAGCAGAGGTTGTGGTTTGTCCAACCGACGTTGAGCCTGATGATGCACGTTCTTATTATTCTGTTTCTAAACGACTAGCCAAAGAAACACCTAATTCTTGGTACGTAAATCAGTATGACAATCCTTCTAATTCAATTGCTCATTATGAACAAACTGCCCCGGAAATTTGGGAACAAACAGATGGGAAGATCACACACTTTGTAGTAGGAGTTGGTACAGGAGGTACTATTTCAGGTGTTGGAAAATATTTAAAAGAGAGAAACCCAAACATCAAAATTTGGGGCGTTGATACCTATGGATCTGTGTTTAAAAAATACCACGAAACTGGTATTTTTGATGAAAATGAAATCTATCCATACATAACTGAGGGTATTGGTGAAGATATATTACCTAAAAATGTCAATTTTGATATCATAGATGGGTTTACTAAAGTTACTGATAAAGATGCGGCTGTCTACACTCGGAAATTATCAAAAGAGGAAGGAATTTTTGTGGGTAATTCGGCAGGTTCAGCTATTAAAGGCGTATTACAATTAAAAAAACATTTTAAGTCTGATGACGTAGTTGTAGTATTATTTCACGACCATGGAAGCCGTTATGTGGGTAAAATGTTTAATGATGACTGGATGCGCGATAGAGGTTTTTTAGATAAAAAAGTTACTATTGCATTAGACCTAATTAAAAATCACATTGATGAACCTTTGATCTTTGTAAGGACTGAAGAATTGGTGTCACATGCCATAGAAAGAATGCGACAATATGATATCTCACAAATTCCGGTTAAAGATAATAATGGTTTTGTGGGCTCAGTTGATGAAAGTGATTTGTTTAAACTGTACTTTGAAGATAAAAATATAGCTAATAAACCAATTAAAGCCGTAATGCGAGAAGCTTTTCCAATAGTTGATAAGAATACACCAATAGCCGAAATTTCGAAATTAATTACTAAAGAAACCAAAGCAGTTTTAGTTGATTTAGATAACGGTAAACATCAAATTATCACTAAATATGATGTTATTAATATGATAAGCTAGTTTTGAACAATATTAATTGAAAGTAAAATAGTAATGAAAAATACCCTAACTATAAGAATTACAATATTGAGTTTTTTACTGTTAATAAATGTTTCATTTGGTCAAAAATTAACAAAGACTGAAAAGAAAATTCTTAAAGAAGTAACTGCAAATACTACAGAGTCAATTGAATTTTTGAAAAAGGCAGTTAATATTAATAGCGGCACTATGAACCATACCGGAGTCAAAAAAGTAGGTATGGTTTTTAAGGAAGCCTATGACCAGATTGGCTTTAAAACAAGCTGGATAGATATGGCTGAGGTAAATAGATCGGGTCATTTATTTGCAGAAATAAATGGAAATAAAGGTAAAAAATTATTGCTAATAGGCCATTTAGATACTGTTTTTGAAGAAGATAGTCCTTTTCAGGAGTTTACAATGATAAATGATAGTATTGCACATGCACCGGGTGGTAATGATATGAAAGGTGGCAATGTAATCATGCTATATGCACTAAAAGCATTGTTTGATAAAGGATTGTTAAATGATGTACAGATAATTGTTGCCTATACCGGCGATGAAGAAAGTTCAGGTAAACCTATAAGTATTAGTAGAAAAGATTTAGTTGAAGCTGCAAAAAGAAGCGATATAGCCTTAGGGTTTGAGACTTCTACAGGGTTTAACAATGCAACAGTAGCTAGAAGAGGTTCTTCAGGATGGAAAGTTCAAGTTACAGGAAAAAGAGCGCATTCTGCCGGAATTTTTAATAAGAACGTTGGGGCAGGAGCCATTTTTGAACTTTCTAGAATTTTAAATGAATTTTATAAAGAAGTTAGAGGAGAGGAATATTTAACTTTTAACCCCGGGTTAATTCTAGGTGGCACACAATTTTCATTTGAAGAAGCATTAAGTAAGGGAAGTGCTTTTGGCAAAAGTAATGTGGTTTCACAAACTGCTATAGTAGATGGAGGTTTACGTTTTATTTCTGAAGAGCAAAAGGAAAATGCTAGAGAAAAAATGAGAACTATTGTCGCTAATAATTTACCTCATACTTCAGCCAAGATTAGCTTTATAGATAGTTATCCGGCGATGGGTCCTACAGAAGGGAATAGTAAACTTTTAAAAGTGTTGAATCAGGTTAGTTTAGATCTAGGTCAAGGTGGTGTAAAAGCGTACGATCCTGGTAGAAGAGGTGCTGCTGATGTGTCTTTTGTAGCTGAATATGTTGATTGTTTAGATGGCCTGGGAACGATGGGAAGTGGCGCACATACCCCAAAAGAGACTGTTAATTTAAATACTATTGAAGACTTGACTAAACGAACAGCTATTCTTATTTATAGATTGATAAATCAGTAGTTTAAAGTTGGGCATCTAAAATTTTAAAAAAAGTTTCAGGTTCTGGTCTAACTCTGTAATTATCAGTTAGATCAGCAAAAATAATTTGACCCTTTGTATCTGTGATAAGTATAGTTGGCATCACAGTATCATTTTTATAACCTAACATTTGCATCCCTAAAGGCAGACCATTTTTATGGAAGATTTCTAATTGCTTTGCTACTTTATTATCAATATCTACTAAAAAGCGAAAATTCACATTGTATTTTTTAGCCAATGATTTAGAGAAATGATGAGGTTGTGGACTGATCAACACCATCGTTACACCTCGTTTTTCCAAATCTTTATATTGTGAAGAAATCTCTTTGATCTGTGCCATACATAGTGGACACCAATTACCGCGATAAAACATCATAATAGTTGGATTGTCAAGAAATGATTTCGAATACACTTTATTTTTAGAGGTATCTTCTAATTCGAATTCTGGTAGAAAACTACCCACTTTAAAACTTTGAGCTCTTTTATCAAACCTTGAATACCAAAAAACATAAATTAACCATCCAAATAATAATATCAAGCTAGGTGAAGAACCCATGATTTCATTATTTTTATAGATACCACCTCCTATCATACTTACTAAAAATCCAATAGTAATGATTATGGTTCTAAACCATAAATTAGCACTGGTTCTGGCAGTATCATGTAAGGTCATTGCTTTAATAAATAAAAAAGCAATTGGAAATGACACTATAAGTCTTCCAATATATCGATAAGAAAAACCATGATTGATTAAGTGTATAGCACTTTGTATTACAGAAAAGACTGCATACATTATAAAAGAACTTATAAAAACTGATTTCAATATA
Source organism: uncultured Flavobacteriaceae bacterium (assembly GCA_964463085.1). Taxonomy (GTDB): domain Bacteria; phylum Bacteroidota; class Bacteroidia; order Flavobacteriales; family Flavobacteriaceae; genus Aureibaculum. The sequence goes on from CAYXAZ010000017.1 coordinate 15,391, forward strand.
TTTTTCATAGTTTAGTTGTAGCAAGAATGTATACTAACTTACAAAATAATAGCATTTATATTTTAATAGTTCTATTGTGAAAGAAGATTTATTACATTATATCTGGAAATATAAACTTTTTGATGTTGAGCAATTAAAAACTACTCAAAAAGAAACGATTCAATTAGTTAATGTTGGAGATCATAATCATAATACAGGGCCTGATTTTTTTAATGCACAACTTAAAATTGACGATCAATTCTGGGCGGGTAATGTTGAAATTCATATAAAATCTTCTGATTGGTATGTGCATGGTCACGAAAAAGATAGTAATTATGATACCGTAATTTTGCATGTGGTTTGGGATGATGATGTTGCCATTTATAGAAAAGATAATTCGCTAATTCCTACTTTAGAGCTTAAAAACCATGTTGATAAAGAAATTCTTACCAATTATAAAAAATTATTTTCTGCCCCTCAAAAATGGATCAACTGTGAAGATGACATTACTTCAACCGATCAGTTTTTATTAAATAATTGGTTGGAACGACTTTATATAGAAAGGCTGGAAGAGAAATCTGGCCTTATTCAGCGATTATTAGACACTTCTAAAAATGATTGGGAGGCGGTCTTGTTTAAAATGCTTTCTAAAAATTTTGGTTTAAAAGTTAATGGGGATGCTTTTTTAAGTATAGCGAATTCAATGGATTTTTCTATCGTAAGAAAAGAAAAACAGAATTTAATGAGTATTGAAGCTTTACTTTTTGGTCAAGCTGTTTTGCTAAATGATGATATTCAAGATGGATATTATCAGCACCTTCAAAAAGAATATAATTATTCACAAAAGAAATATCAATTACAATCAAATAGTAAATCGCAAATTCAATTTTTCAGATTACGACCTAATAATTTTCCAACAATACGATTGGCACAATTAGCAGCATTACTAAATCAACGACAAAATTTGTTTTCGAAAATTATGTCAACCGGACAATTAAAAGATTTTTACGAATTGTTTGATGTTTCAATATCAGCATATTGGCAAACACATTACTCCTTTACGGCAACTTCTAAAAAATATAATAAAAAGTTGACAAAGCCTTTTATTGATCTATTATTGATAAATACAATTATTCCTTTGCAGTTTATGTATTTAAAGCATATAAATGAATTAGATGAAGAGCAGCTTTTAAATACTGTAAGACAAATTAAATCTGAAAAGAATACTATAATAGACAAGTTTAAACTATTAAATGTTATCTCTAACAATGCATTAGAAAGTCAGGCATTATTGCAATTAAAGAATGAATATTGCTCTAAGCAGAAGTGTTTGCAATGCGCTATTGGGAATATTTTAATTAACGTGAGTTCGATGTAAGAAATGTAGTTAATAATGCAAAATATTGATTATTAGCACTTTGTCTGTTCGAGCGCAGTCGAGAACTATTTAAAAACCTTTCGACTGCGCTCAAGGAGACATTAAAATTTTCATTTCACATTTAAAATACTGATTATTAGTTATTTAAAAAAATAATTATATCGAACTCACGTTAATTACAAATAAATAAATTTATTAGAGATTTATATAAACACACCCTGTTTTCAGTGATAGCAAATTCACTGTTTATGGTGAGCTTTTCCTTCCTTCAAAACGAGATATTTGTAATGTGTTATTAGTTAAAAAGAAGACTATTGACATTAATTTATAATAACCATAATAAATTCATAAATTTGAACTCTTAATTTTGTTATGAAGAAAACAATACTATTAATATCGATATGCTATTTTCTTTTTTCATGCTCTGGTGTTGAAAAGAAAGCAGAAGAGAATGTCAAAAAGACAGTGCCAAGAGATTATAAAGCTGAACTGAATCAATATTTCAGTACAAATTATTTGAGTGTTGTTAAGCCTGTAATTAAAGATGTTAAGATTGATAGCATAGCATGGATACACAAATTTTACAATAATATTGACCATTCTACTATTTGGATAACAGATTCCATTCAACTATCAGAAGCTGGTATTCGTTTAATTGATCAACTTTCAAATGCTAAAAATTATGGTTTAGATACCAGATGGTATAAAACAAACACCTTAATAGCTTTAAAAAAAGGACTAGACACCATCCAATTAAAAGATAAAAAGTATGCAACGGCGAGCGAATTAGAAGTGCTATTAACATATTATTTTATGCAACATGGTAAACATTTAAATTATGGAGTTTTAGATTCTATAACTAATGTAACCGAAATGTCTAGAAAAAAGTTCAATTTGAATTTACCTGATTATTTGAATGATGCTTCAAAATCTGACAGTATTATTGAAAGATTATTGGACTTACAACCTAAGCATGCTGAATACCGTAATCTGCAAAAAGGGCTTGAAAGGTTTTTAGAAAACACTAGTTTGTCTACAGATAATGTTGATGTTCAGAATTTTAGAAAAGATTCTTTAAGAGTTGCTAAACAGGCAAAAAAAGCATTGGTGTTACATCAATATTTAACTGATGTACAAAATGATTCTTTATATTTAGTTGCCTTGAAAAAATTTCAATTTGAGCATGGTTTGAATCCGGATGCTTTAATTGGTAAAAACACTGCTTTGGCTTTATCGGTTAGCCCTTATGAGTACTATAAAAAAATCATTGCAAATTTAGAACGTTGGCGTTGGAGAGAAGATTGGTCTTCAGATTATGTATTTGTAAACATACCAAGTTATAAAATGCAAGTTTATAAAGGCGAAAAGCAAGTAAGAGAACATAAAGTTGTTGTAGGGAAATTTAAAAATCAAACCCCTGAAATTATCGATACTTTAGAGTATATCATTGCATATCCTTATTGGAATGTACCTAGAAAAATTTCTGTTAAAGAAATTTTAGGTAAAGCCCAAAAAGATTCTACTTATTTAACAAGAAATAATTATGAAGTTTTTGACTATGCTAGAAAAACAATTGAACCAACTTCTGTTAATTGGAATGAAGTTAATGAGAATAATTTTAAATATTTAATAAGACAAAAAGGAGGAAATTCTAATGCATTAGGTTTGGTAAAGTTTATTTTTCCGAATAAACGTGCAATTTATTTTCATGATACACCTTCAAAGCGTTATTTTAAAAGAGAATACAGAGCATATAGTCATGGTTGTATTAGAGTAGAAAAAGCATTAGACTTAGCTGACTATTTATTGAGATCTGACAATAATAAGTATACTATCGACAGTGTTCATGAGTATATTAAAAAGAAGAAGCAAAAACCTATTGAACTCAATAACAAGTTACCGGTATTTATTTATTATACAACAGCAAGTGCTGATAATTTGGGGAATATCACTTTTTATAATGACATTTATAAGATAGATAATAAATTGATTTCAGAATTAGCTATTAGTAGTAATTAACGTAGTAGTTGAATTTGCTAATTTTGAATTTTTTAGATAAGAACTTTTGGGGTGGTAAATAAACAAACAACTACCATTCTTAATTTTATTAATAATTGCTGTATAGTCTTTTTTTGGTAGAGACGGACAGCCATAGCTTCTTCCTAATCTTCCGTTTTTCTTGATATAATTAGGATTTGCATAATCAGCTTCATGAATAACTACAGCACGTCTACGTGCATTATTATTTGAAAATTCTAATCCGTCAAGCCTTAATGAAAAACCATGTTTACCAATATAGGTTTCTGCAGTTTTATAAAATCCTAAACTGGTTTGGTAACTATTTACTTTATTTGAAAATTGTTTAGCATAAGTGCCACCGGAATTTCTTCCATGAGCAACTAAACTTTTGTGTTCTAATTGTTGAGTTTCCATATTGATGATAAAAAGACGTTCGTTATTAGCCGAAACGCTCATGTCAATAATAGTTAAATATTTTGTATTTTTTAATCCACCTTCGTTTTGAAGTTTTAAATATCCTTTTAAACCGTATTTAAAAGCATCAAAATCTAAATCAGTATCATTTATTTTATCATATAAATCTAGAGAATATGTAGAGAAAGATATTTCAGAGTTGTTATAATCTGAAATATAGTTATTTGTAGTTTCAGTAGTAACTTTTAAAGCATATACTGAGAAATTTAATACAAAGAGGGCTGATAATAATAGTAACTTTTTACACATAAACTAGTGAATTGTGATTTTAGATATAACAATTAAAGAAATAGAATTCCTACCTTTATTAATTATATTGATTAAAAAAAACTTTAATTCACAGCGAAATCGAGAACTTTCGACTAATTAAGAACTGACTATTTATTAATTTATTGTGTAGTACTATATTAAAACTTAAAATTTATGTTTTTTAGCGTTACTTATCTCTTTTTTTTATTGGCTTCTAGTTTGGCATATTTTTGTTTATTTAACTCATCTTGAAGCTCACGTCTTAATTTTTGCTCACGTTCTATGGCTTTTTGTCTATAGTCTTCGTATTCCATTTCAATACCATCTCTTCCTTTATTTGCATTAACGGTAATAATATTACTACGCTTGAACTTAATAATAAATAAAGCTAATAGTGCACCAAGAGCAGTAATAATAGACCATAAAATAGTATTATACCCTGTCTTGCTTAAAGGTATGCCCATAAAATGAATACTATCTTTTTCTTTGGTTACCGAAGTTAAATTTTCATTTGTAGTGCCTAATTCTAATTTTAAGGCATTAATTTCACTTTTTTGTGTATCTACAATTTTTTGTGTTTCAGAAAGGTTTTTTCTTCCTAACTTCAAAGAATCAACAACATTACTTTTAAACTTAAATAAATTATTAACTTTTACAGTTTTATATCTTTGACCTGAATTAGGATCTGTCCATTTAGGAGATTTTTTATACAAATAATCAAATTGACTTTCAATGGTACCACTATTGAGTGAACCTTGATTATTATTCTGAGAGAATACAGTTATTGATGTAAATAGCAGAAAAACAAATGAGATTAAAAATTTTGATAATTTCATTTTGATTATGTTAGAGTTAAAAATAGTTTTCAAAAGTAAATAAATACTTCTAATTTTAAAAGATAAAATATAAAAACGTTTAATAAATTTTTTTGTAAGTATTAGGATCAGCCTCATGCATAAGCGTATAAACTTTCTCAAAAATATCTTCAACGGATGGTTTTGAAAAATAATCACCATCAGTTCCGTATGCTGCTCTATGACTTTTTGCCGTTATAGTCATAGGTTTACTGTCTAAATATTTATAGGCGTTTTGTGTATTTAAAATTTCATTCAAAAGATATCCGGAAGCACCACCAGGAACATCTTCATCAGCAATAACCAACCTATTTGTTTTTTGAATGCTTTTTAATACATCATGATTCAGGTCAAAGGGTAATAATGTCTGCGCATCAATAATTTCAGCATCTATACCGATCTGAGCCAACTCTTTAGCTGCTTCTTCAACTATTTTAAGTGTTGATCCATAAGATAGTATGGTTACATCTTTCCCTTCTTTAATAGTTTCAACAATACCAATAGGAGTGGTAAAGTCGCCAATATTATTTGGCAGTTTCTCTTTTAATCTATATCCGTTAAGGTTTTCAACAATTAGAGCGGGCTCGTCACTCTGTAAAAGTGTATTATAAAATCCTGCAGCTTTGGTCATATTCCGAGGCGTTAAAATATACATACCTCTCAATAAATGTATCACAGCTCCCATATGAGAGCCTGAATGCCAAATACCTTCTAAACGATGCCCTCTGGTACGCACAATTAAAGGTGCCTTTTGTTTACCAGCACTTCTATAACGCAATGTAGCTAAATCATCACTTAATATTTGTAAGCCATAAAGAAGATAATCTAAATACTGAATTTCGGCAATGGGTCTTAGCCCTCTCATTGCGAGACCAATTCCTTGCCCCATAATAGTGGCTTCTCTTATACCGGTATCTGCTACTCTTAATTTACCATATTTTTCTTGCAAACCTTCTAATCCTTGATTTACATCTCCAATTCTACCAACATCTTCTCCAAAGATCAACACTTCTTTATAACGAGATAAAATACTGTCAAAATTATTTTTTAATAGAACTCTAGCATCAACTAATGTTGCATTTTCATCATAGGTAGGTTTTACTTCTTTGATGGTTTTTGCATTATTTTTAGTTTCACTGTATAAATGAGTGTTATAGTTTTTTGATTGTTCTTTATTATAGTTTTCTATCCAATGTAGAAGCTGTGTTTTTTCAGCATTATTTTCATCTATTAAGTATCTCAAAGTACGTCTTGCAGTAGATATTATTTCTTTTTTTGACGGATCTTTGATTACAGCCAATTCATTCTTTAGTTTTAAAATGAATGGTTTATTTTTACTTTTTTCAGCTATCTTTTCTAATAAACTAAGTACTTGTTTTTGAGCTTGAATAATGTCGTGTAAATAGCTGTTCCAGGCAGTACGTTTAGCTGCATTTACTTCCTTTTTTGCTTCTTTTTCAATGTTAATAAGCTCTTCTTCATTCTCAAAAATGCTAATGATCCATTCACGCATTTTGCCAATGCAATCATGTTTGTTTTCCCATTCCAATCGCTCATCACTTTTATATCTTTCGTGTGAACCAGAAGTAGAATGTCCTTGAGGTTGAGTGAGTTCTTTTACATGAATTAAAACGGGAACATGTTCATTTCTAGCAACTGTAGATGCCTGATTATATACATCAATTAATTTAGAATAATCCCAGCCATTAACTATAAAAATTTCATACCCTTTACCGTTTTCGTCACGTTGAAAACCTTTTAAAATTTCTGATATATTTTCTTTAGTGGTTTGATATTTTGCCGGAACCGAAATTCCATATTCATCATCCCACACACTAATGACCATCGGTACTTGTAAAACTCCGGCAGCATTGAAAGCTTCGAAAAAATGACCTTCAGAAGTACTGGCATTGCCAATAGTACCCCATGCTATTTCATTACCATTATCAGAAAAAGAATTTGTTTTTTTTAAAACATCAATATTTCGATATATTTTTGAGGCTTGTGCCAATCCTAATAATCTAGGCATTTGACCAGCAGTAGGAGATATGTCTGCGCTTACATTTTTTTGTTCTAGCTGATTCTTCCAACTTCCATCTTCATTTAAAGTGTGAGTCATAAAATGACCACCCATTTGCCTTCCGGCAGCATGCGGTTCAGCTTTAATATCAGTATGCGCATATAAACCGGCAAAAAATTGCTCGGGAGTCAACTCACCAATAGCCATCATAAAAGTCTGATCTCTATAATAACCAGAACGCCAGTCACCATTTTTAAAAGCTTTTGCCATTGCCAGCTGTGGTACTTCTTTACCACCACCAAAAATTCCGAATTTAGCTTTTCCTGTTAAAACTTCTCTACGACCTAATATACTACATTCTCTACTTACAACTGCAATATTATAATCATGTAGAATTTCTTTTTTAAACTCTTTATATGATAATTTTTGCGTTTCTTCTGCAAATTTTTCTGACATGTAATACGCTTTAAGAAGTTTGGCGAAAGTACGATTTTTAGAGCAGAAATAAAAGTCAATGAGACTTCAATTTTACAGGTTCATTTTTTGAGCTTGTAAAATTGATCAGTCAAATTGATTCCGATAGCGAAGTGTATATCGGGATCTTTTTGTTTATTTATATATATTGAAGTTCAGTATTAAAAAGACGACAATTAGTTGTATTTAACTTATTTAAATAAAAACCTTATAGTCTTGTGTCTTTTTGTCTTATGTCAGTTGAGTAAATAACAAAATGTTTAAATTTAGGCTAGGGCACCTCTATTAATTCATTTCTTTCAAAAAACAATTAGAATAAATGATATGCGAGGTACATTTTTTTTGAAATAGTTTTTCTATTTCAAAAAAAATTACTGAAGCAGATTGTTTGTTATCATTGTTCCCAAAGGGTTTTATTCACGCATTTCTATTTTTTAAGGAGTTCATCAGTTCGCTTCGCTCGTGTCAGAGCTTTCCTTATACTTCATAAAATTCACTTGCATTATCTCGATAGTGCTTCATAAATTTTATGAAGCATAAGAAAAGCTCTAGAAATTTTGATGCGAATGAATTAATAGAGGTGCCCTAAAAGAAGCCTCTTCTTGCTGAATTGATAATTCTTTCTGGGTTAATAGACAATACAAACCTGATCTTAGTACCATAATTAGGTAGAGAAGGTTCAAAACCTAAGCTAGATTGTAATGGAAAATAAACTTCTAAAATATTATGTACCAAATTTAACCGAATACCGCTATCGTATCTAAAAATAGGGTCTGTAGTCCGGTTTTTATAGAATCCTGCGTCAGCATATGCTTCTATCCAGCGCCATATACTAATGCTGCTATTTGTTGTAAACATCCATTGATTGGCATAAGAATTTTCAAACATTGATTTAAAACCACCTTCTGCAATAATAATTTGTTGGCTGTAAAAACCTGCTTGTTCAGATCTTCCTAAAAAATCATAATCAAATAAATAATCTGAAGGCCTGTCTAGTGAAAAGCTAAAAAAATCTCCTTGAGTTTTATTGTGTATGAATGTACCTAAATAAGCTCTAAAATCATATTGCCTATTTTTATCGGTAAGTTTTCTATACCTAAAATCTATAGCTAATTTGCTAAAATTATTGGCTAATTGCACATCAAAATTATATCGTAAATCTCTAATAATATCTGGTTTAGAATAACCATATCTTATATTTAATACATTGTATTTGTCAGATTCTAAAGAAGGAGTATTGATTTCAGTTTCACGATTAATAAATACATATCTGGCAGACAAAGCACTACCGCCTACATCACGTAAACTCTTTCTTTTGAATTGAATATTCATAAATGGCACCAGTCTTTTAAATGTAAGCTCTGGAGCATAGTGAAAACTACTACCTGCAATACCGGCTCTATATCTATATACAGAGGTTTCTTCAGGAATATGTTGATATATAATTGAAAAAGAACCTGTTACTTTTTTACTCTTAGTGCCAAAAGTAGGTGTGATTTTATATAATAGTTTCTTTTTAAAAATTGCTTCATTATATATTCTAGGACCAATAAGAAGGCCATCATAAAAATTATAATTTACAAATAAATTATAGAATATTTGATTATAATAAGGGTCTTCTACATCTTTAAAAAATCGAAACTGAATAGGTCTATTGAATATACCATTTAAGTTTTTCCAGTTATCTCGTAAGTTCAATTCTGGATATAGATATTCATAATTTAATGAGAGTTTGTTAAAATCTCCTTTAGGGATAGTTACAGTTGCTGTAGAATCAATGCCTGTTAGCCATTTTCTAAATTTGATATCTTTCTGCTGTACCCCGTAAAGAGCCACAGGAGCTGTGAAATTACGATTGTTTTTTATAGTAACAGTAATAGAATCTGCAGTTTGATTAACTTTTTTAATAGTATAATCTATCTTTTTTTTAGACTGAAGGTAGTCACCAAAAAACCAACTGAGATCTTTATCAGTTTTTTGAGTGATAATATCTTTAAAGAGCTTGCTATTGGTTTTTTTACCCAAATTTTGAATATAAAATTGTTTAATACTATTAAAAACAATGCTGTCATTTAAATATTCGTCTAAATATTGTAAACCCAATCCTGCCTTATATTTATTGACAATTTTTCTATTAAAATTTGAAAGCGAATCTGCTCTGGTGGTAAGTGCTTGATCATAATTTCTACGCGCAGCAAATTGATATACAAATGGATACTTATCATTGAAATTTAATTTAGCAATAGTAAAACTTCGTATGCCCCAAATTTTTGAAATATTACCCATAGCTTTGATCTCTGGATAGTATTCTTCAACATATTTCATCATTAAAAAAGTTTGAATACCATCAATGATCCATGCATCTTTCCGTCGATTTACTACAATGGTATTTTCTAAATATTTTTTAGTGAGTACTTTAAACATTTTTATATCCCATTCAAAAACTCCGGAAAAAGGATTGAACATTTTTGGGAGTTGATTTAATCCATAAATAGGATTTTTATCATACGAAATTTTATTTACTAATAATTTGTCATGAGGATAAGTACCTATATGTTTTTTTAGAAAAGCCAACTCTCTATTGATGATGTTATTTTTTACTTGATGATTTAAGATTGTTCCATTGAGGTTAGTTATTATCTTAATTTTTTGAGAAGTGTCAAAAAGGATGAAATCACTTAATAATGAAAAATTCAATTCTATATCAACTCTATTTTTACCAGATAAATGATAAATAGTATTTGGAGTATTTTTGGTTTTGGTATAATTTAAATCTGTATTAATTTTTAACCCTTCAGGTACAATAAAGCTAATAGAGTAATCGGCTGGATTCATGTATAGATCATCCATATTTAAATTACTCATTAACTGCCACTGTTTATCAAAAACAGCAGGTACTATATGCCAAAAACGTAAATTATAGGTTGTTCCGCTTTTTCCATAACCGGTAAAAATATCTTCAGGTATTTTAATGAGATAAGTAAACGATAAGGTAATTGAATCGTTAGCTTCTAAAGATTCATTTAAAATAATACTGACAATATCAGGTGATTTGTCATTAACTTCCCATTTAGCGGAAGTGTAATTGCTTGAAGCGCCTTTAATAATAGAGTTTCCTCTTTTTTCAATTTTTGCAAAAAATAAACTTTTATCATAGTTTTCTATTAATCTTTTAGATAAAGGAGTATGTTTATCTTTATAACTATTTGACCAATTATGAAAATATAAAGTGTCTAATGGTATATCAGTTTTATTATGAAAAATAATTTCTTGTTGAACTTGAATTTCTCTTTTGGTATAATTCAGTTTTGCATCAATTTTTACAATATCATTTTGAGACATACCAACAAGAGTTGATAAAAGAAGTAGGATTGTTATACTCAAATCATATAGCTTTTTGGGAGTTTTGGCGAAAGTTATTTTTTTCTTTAAAAAGGCAAAAAGTTTAACCATAGCTTTTGTTATGGTTTTATTTTTTAACGCATTTAAAGGAAAAAAGAACGAGTCAAAAAACCGAAAGGCTGTGTGGTTTAAGTATATGTATTTGGTGAAATTCAATGTATAGATTTAATGAGTTTTTATTGAACAAGTTTTGTGAAACTATATATATAGATACGATTGCAATAATTAGTTGCGTTAATAATTATTTTAGTTTTGGTTGCTATCATAGATTCCTTTTTATTATTAGACTAAATAACAACCTAATTGTTTAAAATGATATCATTAATCTAAAGAATTCCTCGACGCTCAGCGTCGGGGTTTCCAGTTCACCTCTCCTTTGGAGAGGTCGTAATCGCATTTAGCAATTCCGGGTGAGGCAAAATACATAATTTCGGTTTTTGACCTAAAAGGTTAAAATGAAACGAGCGAAATACCTCTATGGCTCTGCCTCGAGGATAGTTCGTTTCAAGAAATTATTTATTCTACTTCACTCTACAAATAGCCGGCTAATTTAATTATAATATTAGAATCCATTCATTAATTTAACCCGCATTATTTACGAATGTTCATTATGAGAAGGCATAATGTCAATAAATTCGGTGAACACATCCACTTTTTAGTGAACTAATTGTTATCCCAATTTGGAGGTAAACAAATTGATAGCATTGCCAAAGTTAGCAGACAGTATGGCTTCGGAATAGAATATCCGTTAATAATGTGGGTTAATATGAAATGATTTTTTATTATTATTATTGTCCGATTAAAAATTCTGAATCTCTATTTATGTTATTAAAACCAACTACTATCAAGGGTTTTTAGTTTAGAAGGGTTGCTTTTCAATATTATGTATTTAAACTAAACTTATAATACTTTTTGTATTTTTATCATATGTATTTATCTGATTATCAATTATCTAAAACAAGTCTTTGTTCTTTTTTCTAACAGCGAAGCGGTCTCATATCTTTAGTCGGACAACAGTATTTTTTTAAGTATTTAGTTTTAATAAACTACTTCATAGTAGATGGAGGTAGAATGATTTTAAATTACTGATAATAAAGAAGTTGTAATCATTAAAAATCATATATTTATAGCATTGTTTTATAATTTTGTTATGATAATTACGGTTTTACCGTAACTATATTACGGTAAAACCGTAATTATATTAGTTAATTCATAATATATTAACAATTTCATTAAGTTATTAACAATATATTAACATTTTGCTCATTTTATTTAAATTCGCATTTTGAGAATGTAAAATAGGGATACGATTAATTAAATAGTAAATTAATCTGTCGGGAATCATGTCGCTAAGCAATCACCCTAATTTTAAATTTAAAATACAAATTATTACTTTTTACAAGTTGTAAAGAGAATGATAACGTATATGTATAAGTTAATTTTAATTTATAAAAAGTTGATAATATATAGAGAAAAGGAAAATAAAATAAACATAAAAAACCCCAAGTTATAGAAAACGTTTGAGAGTATTACTATAACCGGGGCAGCATCATAATTAATCAATAATTACAAGTAAAAATCAATTAACATGACAAATTTTTTTGTAAACATTCCGTTCACTTTTTATTCAAAGAAAAAGGAACACAAACTTAAACTTTTTAATAGAAAATTACTGTTAAAATTTATTTTTTTTAAGAGCTATAAAACCATTTTAATACTACTTCTAGTATTTAGCTTGTTTAATTCCACTCAAACTTTTGCTCAAAATACTATGGGCCCCGAGTTTATTACTAACGGCGATTTCAATGCTAATGCGGCGTCATGGAACTTTTTGGGTAATAGTGTTGAAACAAATCCGGAAACGTCTTATGGAGGTTCTGTAAATACGAATAGAGTAGCAGAAGTTGATGGGCATCTCAATGCTGGTTCAACTGCTGATGACAGGGAATTGACACAGCAAATTACCGGTTTAACTATTGGAAAAAAATACTTACTTAAATTTATAGGCTCTAGAAGAATTTCTGGTGGAACACCAAATCCGGTTGAAATAGAAATAACTATTGATAACGGCGCATTGACGCAAAGAAGTAGTCGTTCAAATACAACTTGGACTTTGATAGATGAAAGTTATGTGTTTACAGCTACTTCAACTACACATATACTAAGGTTTAGGCCACTTTTTAATGTGGCTGTGGGCTTTATTATTGATGATATAAGTATAAAGGTACTACTTGATTCTGATTCTGATGGCGTTGCAGATTTAGATGATTTAGACGATGACAACGATGGTATTTTAGATACAGATGAATGTCAAGTTTCAAGTTTTTTCTGGTCTAGTCCACCTAATATTAGTGGTAATACTGCAACAGGAATCATTAATGGTATAGGTTATACCTATACATCTTCTGTACCTGTAAACACAAGTACTAATGTTTATAATCATGTTGTTTTTCCTGCATCTTTTGGAGTTCCAAATGTAAACCCAACAATTCGAAACACTCAAGCTTCAATAAATACCTTAGCTTTTGATAGCCCAATAGTAAATCCAGTGTTAGTGTTCGCTTCAATTGGTAATTCGGGTACAAGTGTTGGTGTTGAATTTAGTGCACCTGTAGAAATTTTATTTTCACAAGATGTAGTTGTAAATTCACCTACATTAATTACAGGTACAGAAGGTTATACTATTGTCCGTATGAATGGTACTTTTTCAAGTATTAGTTTTAATTATACTGCTACTGAATTTTACACAGATTTTGTATTTGGAGCTGATGTTATCACAAATTGTGATACAGATGGAGATACTATTTTTGATAGTTTGGATACAGATAGTGATAATGATGGTTGTCCGGACGCAATAGAAGCTGCAGGTACATTCACAACAGCAGATTTAGATGCTAATGATAGACTTACAGGAGGTGTTGATAGTAATGGAGTACCGGTAGTTGCTAGTGGAGGTCAGGCAACTACAACAGATGTAACCACAGTAGGGCCTGATATAGACGGAGATGGAATAGCCAATGCTTGTGACCCAACAGATGATAGACCGGATTCTGATAACGATGGTATTATAGATGTGGTCGATCTTGATGATGACAATGACGGTATTTTAGATGCGGTAGAATGCCCTAATAACCCAGCAGTATTCTCAGGAGGTCAAACGGGAACATTAACTGATGGGGTTGCTTCAGCAAACTATACCATAACCCAAAATTCTTCAAGCGGATATGCTGGAGTAACCTATACGGCGTCTGCTGACGGGATTCAGATTAGAAATAATAACCAATCTGGAGGTTCAGATTCTTTTGAATATAATATCAATATCACTGGTGTAACGCCAGGATATATTCCAGTAATTAGATTATATCAAGCCATTAATACAGGATCAGGTAATAGTGAAGCAAGTGATTTTACAATCTCATGGATCGGAGGGAGCGGAAATGCATTTTACATTGATGAAGCAACTCCAGACATTAATATGTATTCTCAAGGAGCGGCTCCAGGGTTTGATTTGAATAACAGACAAATAGAGGGTTTACCAACCTCTGAAAGTGTAATGAATGGAAGTAATCTACGCATATACAATTTGTTTAACAGTACTGCAGAATGGTATGTTGAGTATCCTCTAGGAGTAACAGACGCAACCGTTTTAAAAACAGGCTTAACTGGAGCAGGAACAGCAATAAGCCCAGGTAACCGTTTACCAGCTTTAGGTATTTCAGGGAGTGTCGGAGAAACTTTTAATGAATGGATAACATTTACGGTAATATTTATGCCCGACACCGATAACGATGGTATTGTAAACTGTTTAGATACAGATTCAGATGGCGATAGCTGTCCCGATGCTATAGAAGGAGCAGGAACATTTACTACAGCAGATTTAACAACCGATAATAATTTAGCAAATACAGCAGCAGGTGTTGATGCAAATGGTGTACCAACAATAACAGGAAGCCCACAAGCAACTACAACAGCAGTAACCGATAACACAGATAATTCGGCTTGTAATGCTGACCCTGTTGCAGTAAATGATACAAACTCAACACCCGAAAATATAACCTTAACAGTTAATGTAGCAAATGGCTTGTTAAATAATGATTCAGACCCGGATACTGACCCATTAACAATACAAGATTACACCATTGCAGGTATTTCAGGAACACAAGCAGTTGGAGTAGCTGTAAACATTCCTGGAGTAGGAGATTTAACTATCAATGCAGATGGAAGTTATACTTTTGTTCCCGTATTAGATTATGTAGGGAATGTACCAACAATTACATATACCGTAAGTGATGGAAATGGAGGGACTGCAACAGCAGATTTGGATATTGAAGTGTTGTTAGATACAGATGGTGATGGTGATCCAAATACAACAGACCCTGATGATGATGATGATGGTAATCCGGATGGCACTGATCCAAATCCATTAACTCCAACCACAGTTGATGATACCTTTACAGCCGCCTTTGGAGGTCCAACAACGACTAACATTTTAACCAATGATGATTTCTTCCCCGGATCAGATACCAGTATTACACAAACCGGAGGTACAGCTACAGGAACAGTAAGTTTTGATGCAAGTACAGGCGAGATGAGTTATACCCCGACCGCAGCAGAAGCTACCGCAGGCGGAACCGTAACGGTAGATTATCAAGTATGTAATACACTGCCAGATCCGGATGTATGTGCTACCGCAACAGTTACGATCACGATCACCGATGCAGACGATGACGGAGATGGTGTACCCAACGGACAAGAATCAACAGACGGAACCGATCCAAATGACGGATGTAGTTACAGTGTTGCCAGTCAAGTGATAGCCAATGTAACCGCAGGATGGAATGCGTTGGATTGTGATGGCGATGGCGTTATCAATGGAACAGAGATTACAGATACAACTGACCCACAAGACTCGTGTAGTTTAGTAATAGCAAGTCAGACAGTAGCACCGGACGCTGCATGGAATGCAGCCGATTGTGATGGCGATGGTAATCTTAACGGAACCGATCCAAATCCATTAGTAGTAACCGCAGTTGACGATACATTTACAGCTGCCTTTGGAGGAGCAACCACTACTAACATTTTAACCAATGATGATT
>CAYXAZ010000017.1:31435-45291 GCA_964463085.1 uncultured Flavobacteriaceae bacterium
AGACTCGTGTAGTTTAGTAATAGCAAGTCAGACAGTAGCACCGGACGCTGCATGGGATGCAGCCGATTGTGATGGCGATGGTAATCCTAACGGAATCGATCCAAATCCATTAGTAGTAACCGCAGTTGATGATACCTTTACAGCTGCCTTTGGAGGAGCAACCACTACTAACATTTTAACCAATGATGATTTCCTACCCGGATCAGATACCAGTATTACACAAACCGGAGGTACAGCTACAGGAACAGTAAGTTTTGATGCAAGTACAGGCGAGATGAGTTATACCCCGACCGCAGCAGAAGCTACCGCAGGCGGAACCGTAACGGTAGATTATCAAGTATGTAATACACTGCCAGATCCGGATGTATGTGCTACCGCAACAGTTACGATCACGATCACCGATGCAGACGATGACGGAGATGGTGTACCCAACGGACAAGAATCAACAGACGGAACCGATCCAAATGACGGATGTAGTTACAGTGTTGCCAGTCAAGTGATAGCCAATGTAACCGCAGGATGGAATGCGTTGGATTGTGATGGCGATGGCGTTATCAATGGAACAGAGATTACAGATACAACTGACCCACAAGACTCGTGTAGTTTAGTAATAGCAAGTCAGACAGTAGCACCGGACGCTGCATGGGATGCAGCCGATTGTGATGGCGATGGTAATCTTAACGGAACCGATCCAAATCCATTAGTGGTAACCGCAGTTGACGATACCTTTACAGCCGCTTTAGGAGGAGCAACCATATTTGACATTTTATTGAATGATGATTTCTTACCCGGAGCGAATACAAGTATCACACAGACCGGAGGCACGGCTAATGGTACAGTAACCTTTGATCCTTTGACAGGTGAGGTTAGCTATACGCCTTTAGATGCTGAGTTTGAAACGACTGTAACTATAGAATATCGAGTTTGTAATACAGATCCAGACCCAGATGTCTGTGCAACAGCAACAATTATAATTTCTGTGATTGATCCTGATACTGATGGTGATGGTGTTACTGATAGTCAAGAAGCAACAGATGGTACAGACTCAAATGACCCATGTGATTTTAATTCTGCTAGTCGAACATCAGAACCAACCGAGGCATGGGATGCAATGGACTGTGACGGTGATACTGTTACTAATGGAAATGAAGATGGTTTGGATACAGATAATGACGGTATACCTGATTATTTAGATACCGATGATGATGATGATGGAATTCCAACGATTGAAGAAGATGGTAATGGTGACGGTAATTTAACAAATGATGACTGTGATAGTGACGGTACTGTAGATTATTTAGACCCAGAACCATGTATGCTGGATATACCTACACTATTCACACCTGATGGTGATGGTATAAATGATGTTTTTGAAATTCCCGGATTAGGAAACTTGTTCCCGAATTTTGGAATAAAAATTTACAATCGTTGGGGTAATATAGTATTTGACTATAATAATAATGGAAGGTCTCAACCACAATGGTGGGATGGTTTCTCTAATGGAAGAATGACTATCAATAGTAGTAAAAAAATGGTGCCAACAGGAACCTACTTCTATGTAATCGAATTTAATGGTAACAATAGAAAACCAGAATCTGGTTGGATATATTTAAACAGATAATTAACTAACTAAAAAAGGAGTGAAATTTATTTCACTCCTTTAAAAAAACATAAAGATAAACAAATGAAAAAATTCACATTATTTTTAGCTTTGAGTATAGTATTGTTATCGATAGACTCTTATGCGCAACAAGATCCTCAATATACACAGTACATGTACAATATGAATGTTTTGAATCCTGCCTATGCAGGTTCTAAAGGAACATTAAGTATTGGTCTATTAGGAAGAACCCAATGGGTAGGTATAGATGATGCACCTAAAACATTTACTTTGTCAGCACATACACCTTTTGGTGAAAATGTGGGCTTGGGACTTTCTGCAATAGTCGATAAGATTGGACCTGTAAAAGAACAAAATGTATTTGCTGATTTTTCTTATACTATTAAAACTTCTGAAGAGGGTAAACTGGCTTTTGGTATCAAGGCAGGTTTTACTTTTCATAATCTAAATGAAGCGTCTTTAATAGCTATTGATCCGAACGATCCTTCAATTTTAGATTTTGATAATAGAACGTTTCCTAATTTTGGAGCAGGTGTTTTTTATTATACCGATAAATTTTATGTGGGATTATCATTACCTAATATATTAGAAACAAAACATTTTGAAAGAAATAACGGCGTTACTAAAGCTTCTGAAAAAGCACATTATTTTTTAACAAGTGGTTATGTTTTTGACGCCTCTGAAAATTTAAAATTCAAGCCTTCTATTATGATTAAAGCTGCAGGTGGAGCTCCATTATCTGTAGATTTATCTGCAAATTTTTTGTTGAATGAAAAATTTGAGTTGGGAGCTTCTTATAGATTAGATGATTCAATAAGTGGTTTAATAAGCTTTTTAATAACGAATGATTTCAGACTAGGATATGCCTATGATTATACCACCACTAATTTAGGTGATTTTAATTCAGGGTCTCACGAAATATTCATGTTATGGGATTTAGATTTCTCAAGAGATAAAGTGGTATCACCAAGATTTTTCTAATAATAAAAACGAATCAAAATGAACTTTTCAAAAAGAAATCACAAATTCCAACAAGTAAATATTAAAGACATGAGTAAAAAACATATAATAACAGCCTTATTGTTTAGTGCAAGTTTAATGATTGCTCAAACTACTCCTGGTACCTATGCCATAAAGAATATTAATGTCAATACAAAGTATGCTGATTTCGGAACAGCATATTTTGGATCTGACAGTATTGTTTTTTCTTCCCCTAGAGATAAAAGATCAATTGTTAGAAATATTTGGAAACCTAATGAACAGCCTTATTTAGATTTGTACGTTGGTGTAATTGATGGTGGTAGTGAAATTGTCGGGAAACAAAAGGTAAAAGGAAATGTAAATACCAAATTTCATGAAGCCATTGTAACGTTTACAAAAGATATGAAAACAGTATATTTTACAGGTAATAATTATTATGATAAAGAAGTAAAAAATGACACAACGGGTGTTTTACGTTTACAACTATTTAAAGCATCGGTGAAAAATGATGGTGAATGGACTGACATAGAAAAATTACCTTTTAATACTGATGAATATTCAACAGGCCATCCAACATTAAGTGAAGATGGTAAGAAATTATATTTTGTTTCTGACAGGTTTGGCTCTATTGGTGAAACAGATATTTACGTTGTTGATATTAATGAAGATGGATCATTTAGCGAGCCTAAAAATTTAGGAACAAATATAAATACCCAAGGAAAAGAGATGTTTCCATATATCAATAAGGACATAATCTATTTTTCTTCAGATGGACATAATGGCTTAGGAGGGCTTGATATTTTTGCAAGTAAAATGTATGATACTACAATCTCAAGGCCGTTAAATTTAGGAACACCTATCAATAGTTCAAAAGATGATTTTGCTTTTATAAAAAAACAAGACAATGGCTATTTTTCTTCTGATAGAGAAGAAGGTAAAGGAGATGATGATATCTATAGCTTCTTGACAAATGAACCTTTAAATATTGAATGTACTCAGCAAGTAACAGGTATCGTTAAAAATAAAGAAACACAAGAGGTCTTAGTTGGCGCTGAAGTTAGATTGTTAGATAAAGACGGTGCTGTTTTAGAGACAGTAACATCTGATGAGAACGGAGCTTATCATTTTACAGTTAAATGCAATTCAACATATAAGACCCTAGGTGATAAAGTTGATTTTCAAAATGATGATGAGTTGATTGTTACAGTTAATGATATAGTTGACAAGCCTATTGAAATTGCATTGGCATTGGCTCCAGAAATTATTGAAAATAAAATTAATATTGAAAATATATATTTTGATTTAGATAAGTGGAATATCAGGGCAGATGCCGCCACAGAACTGGATAAGTTAGTTCAAATTATAAAAGGTAATCCAGAACTTATTATAGAAGCAGGATCTCATACAGATTCAAGAGCGGCTAAACCGTACAATAACCAACTCTCAAAAAGAAGAGCAAAAGCCACTGTCAGATATATCATTTCTAAAGGTATTGACCATAAGAGAATAAGTGCTAAAGGATATGGTGAAACACAGTTGACAAATAGTTGCTCTGATGATGTTGAATGTACTGATGAGCAACACCAAATGAATAGAAGAACAGAATTTTACATTGTTGACTATAAAAAATAATCTTAATTTAAATTGACATAAGGGTTCCACTAAACTCTTTTAAAGCAAAAGCCTCTCATTTTTTACAGAGGCTTTTGTATTGTATTAATAATTTTGGAAGTTATTGTCCCCTTGAGGGTTATTGAAATGAAAATAAGTTTTCATCGTAGATACCGAGCAGAGCTCATTAGGTATGTTTTTTTAAATTTTAGAAATTCGGACTCAAACTGTATTTTTTATAGAAATTATTTAAGACATCAACTACTTCTTGTTCAGTATCTACAATTTTAATCAAATCCATATCTTCAGGACTCACATTACCATATTTTTGAATAAGAACTTCTTCAACCCAGTCAAAAAGTCCGCTCCAAAAATCTTTTCCAACCAAAATAATCGGAAATTTTCCAATCTTTTTTGTTTGTATGAGTGTCATCGCTTCAAACAGTTCATC
Source organism: uncultured Flavobacteriaceae bacterium (assembly GCA_964463085.1). Lineage (GTDB taxonomy): Bacteria > Bacteroidota > Bacteroidia > Flavobacteriales > Flavobacteriaceae > Aureibaculum. The sequence continues at coordinate 36,100 of CAYXAZ010000017.1, forward strand.
TAAAGTGCCAAAACCACCGGGCATTACTACAAAACCTTGCGCATATTTAACAAACATTACTTTACGTACAAAGAAGTAATCAAACTGTAAATTTTTATCTCTATCAATATAAGCATTGTCAAACTGTTCAAAAGGTAGTTCTATGTTCAGTCCTACAGATACTCCTTCACCTCTATGTGCACCTTTATTTCCGGCTTCCATAATACCGGGTCCACCACCAGTGATAACACCATAACCATTTTGAGTTAATTCATAAGCTATATTTTCTGCAAGGGTATAGTATTTATGATCGGGGTCAGTTCTGGCTGAACCGAAAATGCTGACACAAGGTCCAATTCTACTAAGTTTATCATAACCATCAACAAATTCAGCCATAATCTTAAAGATTGCCCAGGTATCGTTTGTTTTTATTTCATTCCATGTTTTATGTTGAAATTTTTCAATTATTTTTCGTTCCTCATTTAGGTTTATATCTTTCGCCATTGTTTCTTTTTTTAATTTTGTTTACTTAAATCATTTGTTAAAATTATACTTCTTGATAGCTATTTGGATAAAATATTTTAAAACCAAATGGCTATTATGTTTTTGAGCTATAGTTTTTTCATTCAGACTGAATAACTAATAATCAAGAACTAAAAACAATTAATACTTGTGTTAAAGCATACAGTTATTTAATTGTCTGTTAATTATAATAATATAATAAGACAAACATGCTAAATTAATTCTTTTTTTAGAAATTTTGCTGTATAACTTTTTTTATCCTTTATAATTTCCTCTGGAGAGCCAATACATAATACCTGCCCACCTTTCTTTCCTCCCTCAGGGCCTATATCAATAATATGATCAGCCAATTTGATCACATCCATATTATGTTCAATTATTAAGACAGTATTACCTCTATCTGTTAAAGTATTTAAAACTTTCATCAGTACATCAATATCTTCAAAATGTAAGCCTGTGGTAGGCTCATCTAAAATATAAAATGTATTTCCGGTATCCTTTTTCGATAATTCAGACGCTAGTTTGATACGTTGTGCTTCGCCGCCAGATAATGTGGTTGACGGTTGTCCTAATGTGATATAACCCAAACCAACATCTTGAATAGTTTTTAATTTTTTATAAATTTTTGGTATCAATTCAAAAAATATCACACTCTCGTTGATAGTCATATTCAACACGTCAGAGATTGATTTACCTTTATAACGAATCTCTAATGTTTCTCTATCGAAACGCTTGCCTTGACAAGTTTCACATTCTACATAAACATCAGGTAAAAAGTTCATCTCAATAACACGAACACCACCACCTTCGCAAGTTTCACATCTACCGGTCTTTACATTAAAGGAAAACCTGCCGGGCTTATAACCTCTGATCATCGCTTCAGGAGTTTTCGAAAATAAATTTCGTATCTCACTAAAGACACCCGTATAAGTTGCAGGATTTGAGCGAGGAGTTCTGCCTATGGGAGATTGATTGATGTCAATGATTTTATCAATATGTTCCAATCCTTTAATAGACGTATACGGCATTGGTGTTTTTACAGACCTATATATATATTGATTAAGAATAGGGTATAAAGTCTCATTGATCAATGTTGATTTTCCACTTCCTGAAACACCGGTTACACAGATCATTTTACCCAGTGGTAATGTTATGGATACGTTTTTAAGATTATTGCCGGTGGCACCGTTTAAAATAATTTTTTTACCATTTCCTTTTCGTCGCTTTTTAGGGATTTCAATTTTTTTGACTCCATTAAGGTAATCAGCAGTCAATGTATTACCGCTCAATAATTCTTTAGAAGTAGTGTTGCTGATAATTTCACCACCATGTTTACCGGCTTTAGGTCCAATATCAATAATACAATCAGCGCTTTCAATCATATCTTTATCATGCTCAACAACAATAATAGAATTACCAATATCTCTCAATTTCTTTAATGAATTAATTAAACGTTGATTGTCGCGTTGATGTAACCCGATACTTGGTTCGTCTAAAATATAAAGTACACCAACCAATTGAGAACCAATTTGAGTAGCTAAACGTATTCGTTGTGCTTCGCCACCAGATAGCGTTTTAGAACTTCTACTTAAAGTTAAGTAATCTAGACCTACATCTAATAAAAATTGAACTCTGGTTTCAATTTCTTTTATAACTTCAGAGGCTATAGTGAGTTGTTTATCAGATAATTTTTTCTTTACTGTTGTAAACCAATCTGCTAATTGAATAATATCCATTTCGGTTAAATCAGCAATACTTTTATCTTGAATTTTAAAATGCAGGGCTTCAATTTTTAGACGAGAACCATTACAAATTGAACAGATGTTTTCATCCATATATGATGCTGCCCATCGTTTAATTGAAGTAGAGTTTGACTCATCAAATTGGTATTTAATAAAGTTAGCTATGCCTTCAAAGTCAATCTGATAATTTCTGGTAATCCCTAATTGTTTAGAAATTACTTCAAACTTTTCATTGCCACCATATAAGATAATATCTAGTGCTTCTTTAGGTATTTTATTAATAGGTGAACTCAGTGTAAATTTATATCGCTCAGCTATCAATTCAATCTGTTTAAGAATCCATGCACTTTTTTGCTCTCCCAAAGGAGCAATACCTCCGGTTAATATAGATGCTTTTTTATTAGGAATGACCTTATCAATATTTACTTCATTGACAGTGCCTAATCCATTACAATGATCACAGGCTCCTTTCGGGGAGTTAAAAGAAAAGGAATTGGGTTCAGGTTTCGGATAAGAAATTCCACTAGACGGACACATCAAACTTCTGCTAAAATATCGAGTACTATCATTTTTAGCATCTAAAACCAAAATGGTATCATCACCATGATACATAGCTGTTTTTATAGTTTCTTGCAAACGTTTTTTAGAAGTGCTATCAATTTTTAATCGGTCAATAACTATTTCAATATCGTGGGTTTTGTAACGATCTAAACGCATTCCTTTTTCAATATCTCTAACTTCTCCATTGACCCTGACCTTTACAAAACCTTGTTTAGAAATTTGTTCAAAAAGCTCTCTATAATGTCCTTTACGAGATTTTATGACAGGTGCTAGAATACTTATTCTATGAGTATCAAAATCTTGTAAGATCAACTCAATAATTTGTTCGTCAGAATAACTGATCATTTTTTCGCCAGAATTGTACGAAAAAGCATCAGCAGCTCTCGCAAATAATAATCTTAAAAAATCGTAGATCTCAGTAATAGTACCTACTGTAGAACGCGGACTTTTATTAGTTGTCTTTTGTTCTATGGCTATGACAGGAGATAATCCGTCAATTTTATCAACGTCAGGTCTTTCTAAACCGCCAAGAAATTGACGTGCATAGGCAGAAAACGTTTCAATATATCTGCGTTGACCTTCTGCATAAATAGTGTCAAAAGCTAAAGAAGACTTACCGCTACCGCTTAAACCGGTAATAACTACCAGCTTTTCTCGAGGTATTTTAACATCGATATTCTTTAAATTATGGACTCTAGCTCCTTGTACTTCTATATATTCCTGTGACATTAGCTTTTAAAAAATTGCAAACTACAAAAGTAATTAATTGAAAGTAGAATTTGTAAGTATATTATAAAGGATTATTGATTAATACCAATTTGATTTTGGAATGACGTGTAATTATATTGATTTATTTTTTGCAATCCCGATGTTTCGGGAGAGTCAAAATATTTTGGTCTAGTTTTATTTATGGTCAAATATTTTAACGAATATATTGTGAAAAGAAACAATATAATATGTCATTGCAGGACTAGTTTGGTATAAATAGTTAAATTGCATTAAAATTAACCATAATGAGCATTATTCATTCTATAAGGCATTTTTTTGAAAAAAGGGGCTTTGATGTTTCCTCTAGATTGGCCGATAAATTAGGAATGCGTGTTACAAATGTGCGTTTGTTTTTTGTATATATTTCATTTGTTACCTTAGGCTTTTGGTTTGGTATATATTTAACACTCGCTTTTTTACTCAAATTAAAAGATATGATTTATACAAAAAGAAGTTCAGTATTTGATTTATAGATTTTTATGAACGTTTTTCAATCTAAACTTTACAGGGCAGTTCTATTACTTTTTTTAGTAATTATTATAGGAATATCAGGCTTTATGTATTTGTCTGACGATACCTTTGTTAATGCTTTGTACATGACAATTATTACCATAACCACTGTTGGTTTTGGTGAAGTACATCCGTTAAGCCAAGAAGAAAGATTGTTTACAGTTTTTCTAATTTTAATGAGTGTTATTATAGTAGGATATGTGGCTTCCGTTTTAACAGAATATATTGCTAGTGGTGAATTATTTGAAAAAATTAAATTTAATAAAGTGCAGAAAAAAATTGAACAGCTTAAAAATCATACCATTGTATGTGGTTATGGGAGAAATGGTAAGCAAGCAGTAATCAAACTAAAAAAATTCAATAAAAAAGTAGTTATTATTGAGAATGATGATGATCTTATTGCAAAAATAGAAAGTGAAAACTTATTATATGTTAAAGGGAATGCAACTAAAGATGAGGTATTAATAAAAGCTTGTCTTAAAAATGCTTCAAATTTAATAACAACATTACCATCAGATGCTGATAATCTCTATGTAGTATTATCAGCAAGGCAATTCAATAAAAACCTAGTTATTGTTAGTAGAGCTTCAGATGATTCCTCTGACAGTAAATTAAGAATAGCTGGAGCGGATAACGTTATCATGCCAGACAAATTAGGTGGTGACCACATGGCTTCTCTATTAGTTACACCAGATATCGTTGAATTTGTAGATATGTTGTCGGTAGATTCCGAAAACGCGACACATATAGAAGAGATTGTTGTTGAAGATTTACCGAAGGAATTTTTGTCAAAATCAATTAGAGATTTAGATGTAAGAAGAAAGACAGGCTGTACAGTTATTGGTTTTAAAACTCCGGACTGTGAATATGTTATCAATCCTGAAGCAGATACGCGATTAGTTGCTGACTCTAAATTAATTGTATTAGGTAGTTTAGAACAAATTCAAAATCTCAACAAATTATTTTAATGAAGCGTAAAATTCTGATTACAGGAAGTAATGGATTATTAGGTCAAAAACTAGTAAATCTATTTTCTACCAAAGATGATTTTGTGGTATTTGCGCTTTCACGAGGAAAAAACCGAAATGAAACAGCAAAAAATTATACCTATTATAATATAGATATAACGAATGCCAAAAAACTGTCGCAACTTATAAATGAGATAAAGCCTCACTATATGATTAATAGTGCTGCTATGACAAATGTTGATGAATGTGAAAAAGAAAAAGAAAAATGTGATTTAATAAATATTGAAGCTGTTAAAACAATCGTTAGTGCCGCTATAAAATGTAATAGTCATTTAATTCATATTTCTACTGATTTTATTTTTGATGGAAAAGATGGTCCGTATAAAGAGGATGACGAGCCAAATCCGATAAGTTATTATGGACTTTCTAAATTAAAGTCTGAAGAGCTAATTATAAAAGCAAAAATTAAGCATACTATATTAAGGACAATTTTAGTCTATGGACTCGTTGATAATATGCCAAGAAATAATATTGTACTTTGGATTAAAGGTGCATTAGAAAATAAACAAGAAGTTACAATTGTAGATGACCAATACAGAATGCCAACCTTTGTAGATGATTTAGCTCATGCCTGTTTATTATCGATTCAGCAGGAGGCCTATGGTGTGTTTCATATATCAAGCAGTGAATTGTTGAGTATTTATGAAATAACACTACAAATAGCGAATGCTTTTGATTTGAATGCTTCTTTTATAAAACGAATCTCCACTTCACAGTTGAATCAAACAGCTAAACGCCCACCAGTAACCGGATTTGATTTAGAAAAATCCAAAAAGATCTTAAACTTCCCTGTATTACCATTCAAAAATAGGCTGCAAGTATTTAAAAATCAGCTATTAACTTCTGAGGTTTGATTTAAATGATCATTTCTTATGCTTTTGTTAATAACTTTCTTTTTGAAAAGATTTAAAATATGGCAATGTATCGCTTATTGGTAGTGTTATTAATTAAGTAGTTTTGGTAAATAATCAAGAGCAAGAGGGTCTCTTGTTCTAAAATATTTAGCTCCATTCTCAGGAAGCCACTTCTCGTAGACAAATTTTCTAAAAAGCGGTAGTGCATCTAAAGGATACATTCTCGCATCCACGTCAGGGCGTTCGTCAGGAAAAGAATGTCTATAAGTCTTTGCATTTGTCAAAAATTCAGACCCCATTTTTTTTAGATAATTTGAAAACATTATTCCTACTGATATATCAGGATAAATACCAGTTCCATCAGCAGATTTATCAGGTATTTGATATCCGAATTTTTCTAGCTCTGCATTAAGAGTTACGAATAGTTCACTAATTACGGAAAAATGCTTTCTATCTATTTTGTGTAGATTATCCTTATATCTAAGGTAGAAATTAGGCGCTTGCGTTCTATCTATTCTTCCGTAGTAACCACGCTTACGGATTGAAGGAACTACTTCTTCAAATAGCCATTCTTCAAATCTTTCTGCGGATGGTAGTTGAGATTTAATTATCAATCGATAAACATTGGGTTCGTTTATCAAAAGAGCTTCTTGGTCTCCGCCAGATGTAGGGATACGGTCTTTCGCCGTACCCTTTTCTCTACAATGCTGTCTAATTGCATCAGAGGGTCGTTTATATCCTAATGTTTTAGCAACATCTGCTCCTACAAACCATATTTCTCCATCAATCTCTATGGTTCTTATTTCATTTAACATTTGTTCTTCTGGAGACTGAAACTTAAATATTTCTACTTGCATAATAAATTATATTTTAACATTTTTGGTATAAATTCAAATATAGTGAATATGTAGTTTAAAGCTTAATTCAATTATACTTATATTAATCATCATCTTCTAAGTACATTTTGAATTGGTCTCCAATTTTTGGGTAAGCTCTTTCTACTAATGTGATATATTTTCTCCAAGTCATAGAAGCTTTAGCTAATGCTATTAAACCTCCAAAAAACTCTCTTAATCTTGGCTCTCCAACCTCATCTGTAAGAAATTGAAAATGTTTATGTTCTCTATATCCTTTTTCGTTTTTCGGGTTTTTCTTTTCAAGTTCCTTTAATAGATTAGGTGCAATTCTTTCGTAAATATATTGATTTGTCCAGCGACCTATTACGCTTGGTCTTTTTTGAGCATTTTCTTGTCTCCATTCCCAATTATTGAGCCTAAACCATTCCTTATAAAGTTCTAATGGATAAGTAACTTTATATTTCTTAGCCTCATCTAAAAGATGCATGTTCAATATCTTCTCTAAAGCTCCTTTTACCCTAATATTTTGGTATCCTGTAACTTCATCTATAATAGCATCAACTCCTGTTTTAGCAAAAGCAAAAACTATCGTTTCCGCTACATTTGCAAGATGTTGTTGTGATTCTAATAAATCATTATTTTTCCTTGCATCATAGTACATCTTGCAAATGTCTATTAAGTCAGTTCCAACAAAACCATGAGCATCCCTACCATTTAACTTAAATTTGATAACAGAATTTTTTATACCGTCTAAAAACTTTTCAGGAACATAAGGCTGCAAATTTTTAGGCTTTAGATATCTGCCTAAACCTCCTTTTTTGTTTCCTGTAAGTAATCCAACAACCTCTCTTTCTATAAAAACTCTTTCTACATTACCCTCGTTATCCACTAATACAGCACATGGAATATCTTTATCGCCAATCTTAACAGATCCGACAAAACTCTCTTTAATATCTGGTCCTATCATAATAATTTGATTTTAAGCGTTTTATAATTTAAAATGAGCCGTGAAGCCCTTGTTTACGTTTTTTGTGGTCCAAGCTAAATATTAACCGAATTAAACAATACTAAATCAAATACATTATCTGTATTTCTGTGATTGTGTCTAAAACAAAATTCATCAATATACTTACCTAAATATTTATCGGATAACCAATGATATTGCCCATTAATTCCACGTTTTAATAATGACCAAAAATTTTCAATTGAATTTGTATGTACATTACCTCTAACATACTCTCCTGAATTATGCTTTACAATAAAATGTTCAAAGTTTTTAGAAAGACCCCTATACGCTCTCCATTCATCTGTCATAAGTACACTCCCTTTTTCTACTTTAGAATTTAAGAAGTTTTTTAACGTTTTCCCTGTCGTATCTTTAACTTTTTTAGCGACTACTTTTCCATCACGTTGTATTGCTCCAACAACAGGAATTTTAGTTTTATTACTACGACCTTGATTATTTGGAGTACGCTTATTTTTATGCTTGTTTTTCTCTTTTCCGCCGATAAATGTTTCGTCAGCCTCTATAATTCCTTCAAGTAAATCTCCATTTTCAATCATGGCTTTGCGAATTTGCATCTGCATACGCCACGCTGTATTAGGACGTGTTTCTAGGTCTCTTGCAAGTTGACGAGAAGATATACCTTTTTTTGCGTTAAGTATCAATGTAATGGCTAAAAACCATTTTTGTAAATCTAACTTAGTGTCGTGGAATATCGTACCTACTGTTACTGAATAAGAAGTGTTACAAGTATTACAATGATAACGTTGTTGAGTTTCTTTGAGAGGAGTTTGTTTTGTTGAATTGCAATAAGGACACTTAGGATTGTTTTCCCATCTAACTCGTTCTAAATGGTCTATACATTTTTCATGTGTCGGAAATTCTTTGTAAATTTGTATTAGGTTCATAACCTTGTATATTAATTGTAATGTTAAGCTATTACAAATATATGAGGTTATTTTTTAATATCCTAATAATTTAACTACCAATAAGCGATACATTGCCTAAAATATTATAGAATTCAATTAAATTTGCATCCCTTTATTGCGAGGTTTGTTGTTGATAATTAAGTAGTTATAAAAAACTTTAAAATCTTTATTAAAAAAAGATGAAATAGTTTTGCAGGAGATAAAAACCTTTATATATTTGCAGCCGCTTAAAGAGAAAGAAGCAAAAAGTTCTTAGAAATTTTGGAATAATTTTAGAAAGTTAATTGTAAAGATTAACTAAAAAAATTAGTTAGTTCGATTCTAACATTTCTACATTTTTTTAGTACTAATATCTAACTACTAGATATTAATTACTAAATAATTAAGTTCATTGAAACAATATAGAATTGACAGCGTAAAATTGAGTAAGATTGCAGGT
>CAYXAZ010000018.1:0-44725 GCA_964463085.1 uncultured Flavobacteriaceae bacterium
GTGTTTTCTATAGAGGGGAATTTTTCAAAAATTTGTTTCGCTAATTTTTCTGGAAAGAGGTTGTCTAGATAAAAGAATCCTATTTGATTTTTAGACTCAGCAAATTGCTTTTTTAACTGCAACTTTTCTTGTTGCAGTTTGTGTATAATTAACGATGCTATTTCAACTCTTGTATATTTCAAAAATAATGAATTATAAGAAAATAAAAATATAACAAATTGTTTAAAGATTGGTCTTCTTAAGAAGATATTTAAGATATCCAATAACAATAAATATAGGTTTGAAAAGATATGAACTTGCAGCAACTTTTAAATCAATTTCTTCCTTATACATTTTCCAATGATATTTTTTAGATTGTCCATCAGTACCACAAAGAGCAATGATAACATCAATAATTTTTGCATTTACTTTCTGCTTATATAATTGTAAGTTCAAAGCATGATCAGCTAATATTGTGTATTTAAGATCATATTTGAGGTTAAGAAAAAGTTTCTTTTTATAAAAAATTGCTTGATGATGTAGAGTGTTTTTAATCCAAAGCTTCTTTGACCACGAAGAGATTATCAACCCTTCTTTATTATGAGTGTAGACATTATCATTTTTTTTCAAGTCATATTTTATCCTACCAATGATCATTTGTTTTTCTTGAAAAATGGGTTTAGAAAATATGCTAGACAAAGTGGTTGGATTGAATAAGCTGTCATCAGCTCCTAAAAAATATAACCATTGACCTTTTGATAAAGTAATTCCTTTATTCATTGCATCATAAATACCTTTGTCAGATTCACTTATCCAATGAAAAGGTTCTTTTAGAGATTGTAAGAATTTAACAGTATTGTCTGAAGAACCTCCATCAATGATCCAAACCTCAAAATTTTTAAAAGATTGATCTTGAATACTCAAAACACAATTTTTAAGATCTTTAAGATTATTATATGAAGGTATTATTATGGAGACTAAAGGTTCAATAATGCAAAATTAATTAAAATATTTATCTAACAATTTACTTTCTTTTTCCCAGCAGTATTCCTTTTTTATAGCTTTTTGGTTTTCTATAATTTCGTTACGTAAGTTTTCGTCTTGTAATAACCTGTTTAGGTGATCTGCAATTATTTTTGGGTTGTGATCTTCAATCACTAATCCAATCTTATACTTTTCTACAATTTTTTTTACCTCGTCTAATGGAGATGCTAAAATTGGTAATTCACTATGAATATAATCAAATAATTTATTAGGGAGCGAGAACTGAAAACTTTTCCCAATTGGTTCTTCTAGAATTATTCCGACATCAGCTAATTTAGTATAATTTGGTAATATTTCGAAAGGGATTTTTCCTAAAAAATGAACTCTATCATGCATATCTTCTCTCTTTACAAATTCAACTATTTCTTGCTTAATTTTACCATAACCAATAATAACCAGATCAACATTTTTCAAATACTTTAATGATTGTATAGTTTGCTTGATTCCTCTTCTTTCAGTAATTGTGCCTTGATATAGAATAACCTTATTTTTGGTAGGAAAATGAACTTCTTTCTCGGTAAAATCAATATTAAAATAAGGAACATTTCTAATTACACCCATTTTAATACCATACCTATCAAAATAAGCATTGGCAATTTTAGGGCTAACCGTATAGGCTTTCTTAATTTTTGGCATTAATATTTTTTCAAGCCTTCTCCAAAACCCTTTAACAAAATTTCTTCCATGTAATTCAGGAACTTCAGTAAAAAATTCATGACTATCATAAATTAAGGAAGTGTTTTTAAACTTACTGGCTACATAACAAGCAGGTAATGTGTCTAGATCATTTGATAAAATATAATCTCCTTTCTGCCTCAATAAAAACCATAAAAGCCGCAGGTTATATTCGACATAAAATAAAAAATCAGTATTAAAAAAAAGCTTTTTTCGGATTATTTTATAGGGTCTGTTAACTTCGAATGTATCGGGTAAAACCCTTCCGAAAACAATAATAGAAAATCCTTTTTGAGTTAAATAATTACAAACCTTATGAACTCTTTGGTCGGTAGAAACATCATTAGTAACTGCAACTAAAATACGTTTTTTAACATTCAAAATAGTAGGGTTAAATACTAAACAACTTCAAAAATATTTTCACCATCACATTTTATGGTTTTATGAGGGTATTTTAGAATCAATGCATAGTCATGAGTAGCCATTAAAATAGTCTTACCGTTTTTATTAATTTCTTCCAATACACTCATGACTTCAAGTGAAGTTTTCGGGTCAAGATTCCCGGTAGGTTCATCAGCTAAAATAAGTTCAGGGTCATTCAATAAAGCTCTTGCTATAGCTATGCGCTGTTGTTCACCACCCGAAAGTTGAAAAGGCATTTTAAAACCTTTGGTTTTCATACCTACTTTTTCTAATACATCACTTATTTTTGTTGCAATTTTAGTATTGTCTTTCCAGCCGGTTGCTTTTAATACAAATGATAAATTATCATTTACATTTCTATCATTCAATAATTTAAAATCTTGAAAAACAATTCCCAATTTTCTTCTTAAAAACGGAATGTCTTTTTGTTTTAGTTTATTTAGATCAAAACCGACTACAGCGCCTTCACCTTTCATTAAAGGCAGATCTCCATAAAGGGTTTTCATCAAACTACTTTTACCGCTTCCGGTTTTACCAATTAAATACATAAAATCGCCTTTATAAACATTAAGACTAATATCAGACAATACTAAACTTTCTTGTTGGAAAATGGAAGCGTTTTTTAAATACAGTATAGGCTCTGACATGAATTACATAGTTTAATGCTTATAGCATTTATGATACTACAAACTTACAATTTAAAATGAAAAAATTTATGTAGGTTTGAGTTATAGTTGTAAAAAGTCATTAAATGAAAAAAATAATTTTACTTTTCTTATTTATTTTAGCAATAAACTGCATTCCAAACAAAAAAGTATCAGCTAAAAAGTGGCATATAACAACATTAAAAAATTTACCAGAATCTATTACAAATAATGCTGTGTCTGAAGGATATATTGATGGTAAATTTTATGCATTTACTTTTGGTGGGTTGGACAGTACTAAACTTTATTCAGGTATTCATTTACGTTCATATAGGCTTGATATAATGAATAATATATGGCAACAAATTGCTAATTTACCGGATACGTTGGGTAAAATTGCCAGTGCTGCAAGTCGTATTAAAAATACTATTTATATTCTTGGCGGATACCATGTTTTTGCAGACCATTCAGAAAAATCATCTAATAAAGTACATCGTTATAATATATTCAATAACAAATTTTTAGAGGATGGCGCTTCAATTCCTGTACCAATAGACGATCATGTACAAGCAGTTTGGCGAGACAGTTTAATTTATGTGATAACAGGCTGGTCAGATAAAGAAAATGTGCCAAATGTACAGGTTTATAATCCTGGAATTAATAGTTGGACGGTTGGCGCACCAGTTCCGGATAATCACACCTATAAATCTTTTGGTGCTTCAGGCACTATCATCGGCGATACTATTTTTTATTTTGGAGGTGCTTCTATGGGTAAACATTATCCGATACAAAACATCCTCCGTAAAGGAATTATAAATCCCGAAAAACCGACAGAAATAAAATGGTCGTATCAAGTATTAGATTCAACGATTGTAGGTTATAGAATGGCAGCTACTCAAATAAATAATAAGCCTCATTGGTTTGGTGGTAGTAACACTACGTATAATTATAATGCGATTGCTTATGATGGTTCTGGAGGTGTAAATCCATCTAATAGAGATTTGTATCTGTCAAGTAATAAGTTCATCACAACTATTTTGAAAAATTTACCGATGGATTTGAGAGGAATCGCCGAAATTAACGACTCAACTAAAATAATAATTGGAGGGATTGCAAAAAATCAAAAAGTAAGTGCTAAGGTATATCTATTAGAATGGAAAGAATAAAAATATTAGTAGTATTTTTAATAATCGGCTTACTTTTCTCTTGTAAAAAAGAAGATTATAAAACGGAGTTAAAACAAGGTTTTTGGAGAGCAGAAATCAATATGCAAGACCAAATACTACCTTTTAATTTTGAGGTAATTAAAAAAGATGAAAATTATAAAATCAATTTAATTAATAGTAAAGAAATAATTCCATTAGATGAGGTTTCAATTGTTGACGATTCTGTATTTATAACACTACATATTTTCGATATAGAACTGCGAGCTAAAATTAATGGAGATACACTTAACGGGTTGTACATCAAAAATTACAAAGAAGATTATAGGATTCCTTTTACAGCAACTTATGATAAATCTTCACGATTTGATAATCCTGAAAGCACAACATTATTTGACGGAAACTGGCAAACTACTTTTGTTGAAGAAGATGGTAAGACCTATCCGGCAGTGGGTATTTTTAAGAAAGAAGGAGACATTTTAATCGGTACTTTTTTAACAGAAACAGGTGATTATCGTTATCTAGAAGGCTATACAAAAGATAACGAAATGAGCTTATTCACTTTTGATGGTAATCACGCGTTTATATTCAATGCTATAGTTGAAAATGATTCTTTGAAAGGAGAATTCCATTCAGGGAAAGATTATAAAGAGACATTTACCGCCTATAAAGATAAAAATGCGAAACTGACCGACGCAAATAAACTTACCTATCTAAAAGAAGGATATGATAAGATTGAATTTTCCTTTCCGGGATTGGATGGTAAGCCCGTAACACTAAAAGATAAAAAATACCAAAACAAAGTTGTAATGTTACAAATTTTTGGGACATGGTGTCCGAATTGTATGGACGAAACCAAATTTTATGCAGATTGGTATGAAAAAAATAAAGACAAAGATGTTGAAATTATAGGATTAGCTTATGAAGCTAAAGATGATTTTGACTATGCCAAAGCCAGAGTTGAAAAAATGAAGCAAAAATATAATGTAGGGTATGACTATGTAATTGCCGGAGTGTACGATAAAGAGACTGCGGCTAAAACTTTACCTATGTTAAACCATGTATTATCATTTCCTACCACAATTTTTATAGATAAAAAAGGAAAAGTCCGTAGAATTCATACAGGTTTTTCTGGTCCTGCAACCGGTAAGTATTATGAAGAATTTGTAGATGATTTTAACAACTTCATGAATCAGTTAATGAGTGAATAGTCCAACTTTGGCTCGATATGTGTACAACTATTCCAAATAAATAACATTTTTTCTTAACAAAATGTTATTGTTTTTAACAATTATACAATTTCAATTGAATTGCACGTTGTTTAATTTAGGGATGTAATATTTTAGCATACCGTAAAACAAATTCACAATAATGAAGCATAGCAATACCCGATTTGTAGTCTTATTTTTATTATTCTCTGCTATAAACTTTGCACAAAAATCTGATATTTATACCAATTCATTAAAAGAATACAATCATGCCGTTGCATTGTATAATAATAGAGATTTTGTAGCATCAAAGCATTTATTTAACAAGTTGAAAGGTCAGTTTGATAATAGCTCAGAACACAGAGCAAATTGTGAATATTATGAAGCATTTTGTGCAATCCAGCTGGGTGATCAGAAAGGAGATGAAATGATGCGTAATTTTGTAGAACGATATCCCACCAGTACCAAACAGAACACTGCTTTTTTAGAAGTAGGTGATTACTATTTTAAAAATGCCAATTATGCTTATGCCTTAAAATGGTATAAGAGAGTTGAAACAAGAAACCTTTCCATAGCACAAGAAGAAGATTATAATTTTAAATATGGGTACGGATTATTTGCCGTTCGTAGTTATAAACGTGCAAAAGAATATTTTCAAAAACTGTTGACTTCCTATGAATATGGCTCTCAAGCAAAATATTATTACGGATTTATAGCCTATCAAGAAGATGATTATGATAATGCTGATCGATATTTAGGAGAAGTAGCTGACGATAAAGAATTAGGTGATGATGTACCTTATTATATGGCAAATATCAAATTCAAGACCGGTAAATTTCAGGAAGCTATTGATACCGCTGAGCCTTTTCTCGCAAAAGCGGATAGAAACCAACATTCAGAAATTTCTAAGATCATCGGTGAAAGTTATTTCAATTTAGAAAAATATGAAAAAGCCATTCCGCATCTTAAAAATTATAAAGGCAAACGTCGCAGATGGAATAATACCGATTATTATATGTTAGGTTATGCCTATTATATGCAAAAAGATTATGAAAATGCGATAGCTCATTTTAATAAAATCATAGGTGGCGATAACGCAGTATCTCAAAATGCTTATTACCATTTAGCAGAATGTTATTTAAAGACAGACCAAAAAACAGAAGCTTTAAATGCCTTTAGAAATGCTTCTCAAATGGATTATGTAAATGATATTAAAAAAGATGCCTGGCTTAATTATGCAAAGCTGAGTTATGAAATTGGCAATCCATACAAAAGTGTACCGGATGTATTACAAGAATATTTAGATACCTATCCGAAATCAGAAGCCAAAGAAGATATCAATGAGTTATTAATCAGTGCCTATATAACTTCTAAAGACTACGAAGGCGCCTTAAAAGCCTTAAAAGATAAAAAGGATGCCGGTAATAAAGAAGTATATCAAAAAGTAGCTTTGTTCAGAGGTATTCAGTTATTCAATGACAATTCACTAGCCAGTGCAAAAGAACATTTTGATTTGGCAATTAATGAACCCAGAGATAATTCAATTACAGCCAGAGGCGTTTTTTGGAAAGCAGAAACAGACTATTTATTAAATAATTTTAACGATGCTTTAATCGGTTTTCAACAATATGAAACCATGAGCAAGTCAGATACCTTGATAGAAAACTCAAACTTAGATTATAATATTGCTTATGCCTATTTTAAGCTAAAAGACTATAACAGAGCGGGCAATCAATTTCAAGCATTTATAAACTCAAATCCAGATGATGTTAATAGATTAAACGATGCTTATTTGCGTTCGGGCGATGCTTATTTTGTATCGAGTAATTATAACAAGGCTATTACTGCTTATAATAGAGTGATTGATGCCAAAGGTGTTGATATTGATTATGCACATTTTCAGCGTGCAATAAGTTATGGTTTTATTAGTAAGAACAATGATAAAATTGCTGATCTCAATAAATTTTTGGATGCATATTCTAAATCAACTTTACGAGATGACGCCTATTATGAATTGGGAAATTCGTATGTAAGGGCAGATAAAAACGATGAAGCCTTAGAAACCTATGATAATTTATTAAAGTATTACAAACGTAGTTCTTATGTGCCAAAGGCCTTATTAAAACAAGGATTGATCTATTACAATACAGAAAGAGATAATCAGGCATTAGATAAATACAGACGTGTTGTAGATGAATTTCCAAATACGGATGAAGCTAAACAAGCGGTCTCTAATGCACGTCAGGTTTATGTAGACCTAGGTCGCGTTGACGAATATGCCGATTGGGTGAAAGATATCGATTTTGTGAATGTTACAGATGCTGATCTTGATAACGACATGTATGAATCTGCCGAAAAACAATATTTACAGAATAATCGTAAAAAAGCAATTCCTGCCTTTAAAAAATATATTGAGAGATTCCCAAATGGTGTACACGCATTACAAGCCAATTTCTATTTAGCAGAATCATTATTTGCTGAAAATAAACATGCTCAAACAGAAGAACATTATAGTTATGTAATTGAACAAGAGCGTAATGAGTTTACTGAACAAGCTTTGTCAAGATTGACTCAGGTCTATTTAGAAGCTGATAATTGGGCAAAAGCAATGCCTGTTTTAGAACGCTTGGAAGAGCAGGCAGATTTTCCTCAAAACATCACTTTTGCACAGAGTAATTTAATGAAAGCACATTATGAGTTAGAACATTATGAAGATGCGGTTACTTATGCTGAAAAAGTATTACAAAGACCTAAATTAGAAAATAGAGTTAAATCAGACGCCAAAGTAATTATTGCCCGCTCTGCTTTTAAAACAGGTGATGAAGTCAAAGCACAAGAAGCGTATGAAGAAGTTATAAAAATTGCCAAAGGCGAATTAAAAGCAGAAGCCTTGTATTATGATGCCTATTTTAAACACAAAGACGGTAATTATAAAGTGTCTAATACGGTAGTTCAAAAATTAGTAGCAGATTATTCAGCCTATAAATATTTTGGAGCAAAAGGAATGATCGTAATGGCAAAGAATTTTTATGAATTAGAAGATGCTTTTCAAGCAACTTATATTTTAGAAAGTGTAATTAAAAATTTTGCAGATTATAAAGATGTGGTAGAAGAAGCTAAGGCTGAATTACAAAGAATTAAAAAGGAGGAAGCAAAAACGAATGAGTCTGTAAACCCTAATGAGAATTAAAAAGTTATTCCCAATAATATTTAGTGAAAATGTCTCCCTGAGCGCAGTCGAAGGGTTAGTTTCAATAAAAACAGGAATCCATACAAAACACATATGAAAAAACAAATTTCAATACTTATACTATTTTTAATTGCAACGATATCTTTTTCCCAAAAAAAGAGAAAAGACACTATTGGTACAGAAGTTATTAATGTAGTAAAACCATATACACCAACAGTTTCAGACGCTTTTAAAATTAAGTCATCACCAGAGATCAATGATTCGCAGATCGGTAAGAAAAAACAAATTGAATATGCTATTTTTTCTATTCCTGTGGCATCTACTTTTACGCCTGCAAAAGGAAAAGCGAAGGTGTTGCGAGTTGACCCAAGTGCTCCGGTTTACGATAATTTTATTACGGCAGGATTTGGTAATTTTTCTACACCTCAAGTAGAGGTTTTTGCACATACAAACAGCACCAGGTATAATGATTTTGGTGGATTCTTGAATTACCATTCTTCGAAAGGAGGTATTGATGACGTAGTGTTAAATGATGATTTTGTAGATACACGATTAGATCTTTTTTATAAACAAGAAGATCGTGATTTTGACTGGCAGCTAAACGGTGGTCTCCGATTTCAAAAATACAATTGGTATGGTTTGCCTGAACAGATCAATTTTAGTCAAAATGTAATTGACGGGTTAGCCGAAACCCAAAAATACACCAATGTTTATGTAGGAGGTAAATTAGATTATAAAGATTCCTTTTTCCAAGGAGGCACTACAGAATTGAATTATTTTACAGATGATGAAGGCAGTACAGAAGCACACCTTTTAATTCAACCAAAAATAGAATTTCCGATTGCTTCTGAATATATCAATGCCAATGCAAGGTTAGAATATCTTAAAGGAGATTTCTTTCAAAATTATGAAGGAACTGGCAATATAGACTACAGTTTTTTTACCATTGGGTTCAATCCTAATTTTGAAGTATTGCGAGATAATTTAACCATCAATTTAGGAGCAGACATTTTATATAGTACAGGTTCTGCTGATGGAGAAGAAAGTAAAATATATACCTACCCGAAAGTAACAGCTTCGTATATATTAATTGATCAAGTGTTGACTGTGTATGCTGGAGCTCTTGGCGGATTGCATCAAAATACCTATAACAGTTTCGCTAATGAAAATCCGTTTGTATCACCAACATTGAATATTAAACGTACTGATGAACAATACAATGCATTTGTAGGTTTTAAAGGAAAGTTAGCCTCAAATGTTGGTTATAACTTTAAAGGTTTCTATAAAAGCGAAAAAGACAAACCCTTATATAAGTTAAATCCCACAAAAACAGAAGGTAATATTATCGTTACTAAAGGTTATGAAGCAGGAAATTCATTTCAAGTGTTATATGATGATATAAAAACCATTGGCGGTTTTGCAGAAGTAAGTGTCGATTTTTCTAAAGAATTGAAGTTTGGAGGAAATATAGAGATAAATAGCTACAGTATAGATAATCAAGCTGAAGCATGGAACTTACCTACATTAAAAGCATCGGCTTTTGCAAATTATAATCAAGACAAATGGTTTGCAGGCGCTAATTTATTTTTTGTTGGAGAACGTAAAGATGAACTTACCTTTCAAACACCTGTTCTTACCACTATAGATGAAGTATTAACCTTAGGTAATTATGTAGATCTAAACCTGAACGGAGGGTATAAATTCACTGATAAGTTAACAGCATTTATCAAGGTAAATAATATGTTTAGCAGTAGCTATCAAAAATATGCTAACTTTAAAGTGCAAGGTTTGCAAGTGTTTGGCGGACTAACCTATAAGTTTGATTTATAAAATAAACCCTGAACTCGTTTCAGGGTCTTATGATCTAAAAAGTTTTTGATTCAGCAGATACTGTGAAACAAGTTCAGCATAAATCACCATTTTGAGTGGGGTTAAGGTTTTACCCTAATATCATTTGTTATATAAATGATATACACCCTTTTTACTTAATGCTACTCATTATGGTTTTTGAAATTTATCTTTTGTTTTTTGAAATTTATTATTTCCCATACATCTTCTTATAATACGCTGTATAAGTACCGGAAGTAACATTATTTAACCATACTGAATTTTCTAAGTACCAATCAACAGTTTTTGATAAGCCTTCTTCAAAAGTTACAGAAGGTTTCCAACCTAGTTCTTCACTTAGTTTTGTAGCGTCAATAGCATAACGTCTGTCATGTCCTGCTCTATCTTTAACATAAGTAATTAACTTTGCAGCAGTACCTTTAGGCTGATTTAATTTTTCATCTAGTTGCTCACATAATAAATGAATTAAATTTAGGTTTGTCCATTCGTTGAATCCACCAATATTATAGGTTTCGGTTATTTTTCCTTTATGGAAGATCAAATCAATTGCTTTGGCATGATCTTCCACAAAAAGCCAGTCTCGGGTATATTGTCCGTCGCCATAAACAGGTAAAGGTTTACTGTTTTTTATGTTGTGGATAAATAACGGAATCAATTTTTCAGGAAACTGATTGGCACCATAGTTATTAGAACAATTACTAATTACAAAAGGCATATTGTAAGTATTACCAAAAGACCTTACAATATGATCTGAAGCAGCTTTAGAAGCGGCATAAGGTGATTGCGGATCGTAAGGTGTAGTTTCAAGAAATAATCCGGTTTTACCGAGCGAACCATAAACTTCATCTGTAGAAACATGATAAAATAACTTTCTATCAAAATTACCTAACCATAAATCGCGAAAAGCATTTAATAGATTGGCTGTGCCCAATACATTGGTTTCTATAAAAGCATTGGGATTTGTAATAGAACGATCTACATGACTTTCGGCAGCTAAATGTATAATAGCATCAAATGGATGTTTTTGGAATAAAGAGTTGATAAATTGAACATTTTTAATATCTCCTTTAATAAATGTATAATTTGAAGCATCAGCAATATCAGCAATATTTTCTAGATTACCTGCATAAGTTAATGTATCTAAATTAAAAATATTATAGTTTGGATAGTTATTCACAAATAACCGAACTACATGAGAACCTATAAATCCTGCGCCACCTGTGATTAGTATGTTTTTCATATTTATTTGTCATTCCTGTCCCGAGAATTCGGGAGCAGGAATCTTTTAATTTTTAATTTGAGTATTAATAATGATCCCGAATCCTCGGGACTGCCTCCGCTCGACCTGACAACTAAATACCTGTTGTCTCCCTGAGCGTCCCGAGTACTCGGGAAAGGGTTATTTCAGCGTCTGCTGCCATTTCCATGCTGCTGCCAACGCATCTTCCAAATTATACGCTGCTTTCCATTTTAATTCTATATTTGCTAGAGAAGTATCAGCATAAGCTTCAATAATATCACCTTCACGTCTATCTACAATTTTATAATTTAATTGTTTGCCAGATACTTTTTCAAAAGCCTTGATAACATCTAATACAGAATTTCCTTTTCCAGTTCCAATATTAAATACTTCAAAATTTGATTTATTATTATTTTTTATCAGTCGTTTTACTGCAGCAATATGTGCCTTTGCCAAATCAACTACATGAATATAATCTCTTACTGCTGTTCCATCAGCGGTAGGATAGTCACCACCAAAAACAGAAAGCTGTTCTCTAATTCCCATTGCAGTTTGAGTTACATAAGGAATCAAGTTTTGAGGAACTCCTATAGGTAATTCACCAATATTAGCGCTTTTGTGAGCACCAATCGGATTAAAATAACGCAGTGCTATTGCTTTTAAATTAGTTACCTTAGTTGTATCTGAAATAATTTCTTCACCAATTTGTTTTGTATTTCCGTAAGGAGATTCTGCAAGTTTAAAAGGAGCGCTTTCAGTAATAGGCATACTGTCAGCTTGACCATAGACCGTACATGACGAACTAAAAATAAAATTAGATACATTATTAACGTTCATTTCTTCTAATAAATAGATCAACGTAGAAATGTTGTTATGATAGTATTTCAAAGGTTCTTCAACACTCTCGCCAACAGCTTTTGAAGCTGCAAAATGAATAATACCATCAATGTTTTTATGGTTGTTAAAAAATTGTTGAATGGCAATCTTATCTTTTAAATCAATATTTTCATAAATAGGCTGTATTCCTGTAATTGAGGTAATTCTATCTAAAACATCAATAGATGAATTTGAAAGATCATCTATAATTACAACCTCATAACCTTCATTTTGTAATTCAACTACAGTATGTGAGCCAATAAAACCTAAACCTCCGGTAACAAGAATCTTTTTCATAATAAAAAATTAAGAGTTAATTATTTTTCTACCAACAGATTCATAATGAAATCCGTTACTTGACATAACCTCTAAATCAAAAATATTTCTCCCATCAAAAATGACAGGAGCAGCCATTAAGGCCTTAATTTTTCTGAAACTAGGAGATATAAACTCACTCCACTCAGTACAGATCAACAAGCAATCGGCATCCTCTAAAGCTTCATAAGCATTGGTAGCAAAATGAATTTTATCACCATAGATATGTTTCATATTTGGCATAGCTTCAGGATCGTATGCTGAAATTTTAACATTATCTTTCAAGAGTAATTCATTGATAACATCAATAGCCGGAGCTTCTCTGATATCGTCAGTATTAGGTTTAAAAGCGAGTCCCCAAACAGCAATTTTTTTACCTGAAAGATTATTGTTAAAATAACGATTCACTTTAGGCACTAACGATTTTTTCTGTTTTACATTGATGTTTAAAACGGATTTTAAAATTTTAAAATCATATTCTGCATCATCACTAGATTTTACCAAGGCATTTACATCCTTAGGGAAACAAGATCCTCCGTATCCTATTCCCGGGAATAAAAATCTATTCCCAATTCTAGCATCAGAACCCATACCAATTCTTACCATGTCTACATCAGCACCTATTTTTTCACAAAGATTTGCGATTTCATTCATAAATGTGATCTTAGTTGCTAAAAAGGTATTGGAAGCATATTTTGTAAGTTCTGCTGAACGTTCATCCATAAAAATAATGGGTCTTTTTACAGTAATAAAAGGTTTGTAGAGTTTAGAAAGTAATCTTTTAGCTTTTTCACTATTAGAACCAATAATAATCCGTTGAGGTTCCATAAAATCTTTAATAGCAAAACCTTCACGTAAAAACTCAGGATTTGAAACCACATCAAATTCAATGTCAGTATTGCTTGAGACAATTTCTTTGACTTTGTCAGAGGTTCCAACAGGCACTGTACTCTTATTAATAATTATCTTATATTCATCCATCATTTTACCCAAATCATGAGCAACCGCTTCGACATAAGATAGATCAGCTGAACCATCTTCATCTTGAGGAGTTGGTAAAGCTAAAAAGATGATGGTAGAATCTTTAATAGCTTCTTTAAGGTTGGTTGTAAAATGAAGCCTATCTCCTGCAATATTTTTATGAAAAAGCTCTTCTAAGCTAGGCTCATAAATAGGAACTTTCCCACTCCGCATTTGTTGTACTTTTTCTTTGTCAATATCAACACAGATAACATTGTTACCCATATCTGCAAGGCAAGTTCCGGTAACTAAACCGACATAACCTGTACCTATTACAGTTATATTCATAGCTATTTATTTATAAAATTTAAAATGGTTTGTGTAATGTATTGTAATTGATCTTCTTCAAATTCAGTATGCATAGGTAATGAAATTACAGACTTTATTAATTGATTGGTTACTTTAAAATCGTCTTCACTATATCTGTCATCAGCATAAGCTTTTTGGCTATGCAAAGGAACTGGATAATAAATTGCACACGGTATATTATTGTCTAATAAATGTTGATGTAATGCATCTCTGTCAACATCAACTAAGTTTAAGGTATATTGATGAAAGACATGAGTTGTAAAATTACTGGTTATAGGAGTGATAATATTATCAGAGCCAGCAAAAGCATTATTATAATATTCTGCAACTTTTCTTCTAGCATTGCAATAATCATCCAAGTTAGGAAGCTTTGCTCTTAAAACAGTTGCTTGAATACTATCTAATCTTGAATTTACACCAACCACATCATGGTAATAACGTTTATACATACCATGATTAACAATGCCACGTAAAGTATTAGCTAACTTATCATCATTTGTAAAAATGGCGCCTCCATCACCATAACAGCCTAAATTTTTTGAAGGGAAAAAAGATGTTGTTCCAACATCTCCCATTGTTCCGGCTTTTTTTGTCGTACCATTAGAAAAAGTATAATCAGCACCAATGGCTTGAGCATTATCTTCAATAACATATAGATTGTGTTCTCTAGCAACCTCTAAAATAGCTTCCATGTTCGCGCACTGTCCAAATAAATGTACCGGAACAATTGCTTTTGTTTTTGGAGTGATGGCTTTTTTAAGTGCATCAATATCTATATTAAAAGTGTCTTTTTCCACATCAACCAGCACGGGAGTTAACTTTAATAAAGCAATAACTTCAACTGTTGCGGCAAAGGTAAAATCAGCTGTAATTACCTCATCACCTTGTTCTAAGCCTAAGCCCATCATTGCTATTTGTAAAGCGTCTGTACCATTAGCACACGGAATTACATGTTTCACATTAAGATATTCTTCTAATTCTTTTTGGAAACTTTTTACTTCAGGTCCGTTGATAAAAGCAGCAGACTCAATTACGTCTTGTATTGACGCATCTATTTGAGTTTTAATTTTTTGATATTGACCTTTTAGATCAACCATTTGAATTGGCTTCATATACAATTATATTTTTATCAATAAACGCACAAAAATACGAATTATTAGTGAAACTCTAATTTAAAAAGTATCCCTCTGGATACTCTTTAAAATAGTTAGCTGAACTAATCCCGCTGAAAAGCGGAATCTACATTTAATACCTCTATCTCGCAGAAATAATACTTTTATTTTAAAATAAATTCATATCACAAATGGTATTAATTCATATTTTAGCACTTGTATATGTATTTTTTCTATAACATAACTCATTATATATTTAAGTTCTTTCTAAATATAATTATGCTTTTTAACAAGAAGGTAAGGCTATTTGTAAAAGGAAGAAAAGAAGTCTTTAAAAAGCTAGAAAACTGTTTTGACATACATCATGATAAGATAATTTGGTTTCATTGTGCTTCATTAGGAGAATTTGAACAAGGAAGACCTATTATAGAAAAGTGCAAAAAAGAATTTACAGATCATAAAATTTTAGTCACTTTTTTTTCACCTTCTGGTTATGAAATAAGAAAAGATTATGTTAATGCAGATTTGGTAACATACCTTCCACTTGACACTAAAAAAAATGTAAAGAAGTTCTTGCAAATTGTACACCCTGAAATTGCCATTTTTGTAAAATATGAGTTTTGGCCTAATTTTTTAAGAGAACTCAAAAGAAAAAATATCAAGACAATTTTAGTTTCAGGAATTTTCAGAAAAGAACAATCATTTTTTAAAAATTATGGAGGATGGATGAAAAGATCACTCAAAACATTCGATCACTTTTTTGTCCAAAATAAAAATTCTAAAGAATTGCTAAAACAAATAGGGTTTATAAACGCTACAGTTAGTGGGGATACACGATTTGACAGAGTAAATGACATCTCAAAACTAGATAATACATTAGAGTTTGCTGAGCAATTTGTTGATAATACAACAACGTTGGTTGCTGGAAGTACTTGGTCAAAA
The DNA here is from genome assembly GCA_964463085.1 of uncultured Flavobacteriaceae bacterium. Taxonomy (GTDB): domain Bacteria; phylum Bacteroidota; class Bacteroidia; order Flavobacteriales; family Flavobacteriaceae; genus Aureibaculum. The sequence continues at coordinate 15,989 of CAYXAZ010000018.1, forward strand.
GATGAAGAATTGTTGGTAAATTATATCAATAGAGAGGCTGATTCAAATCAAAAATTTATTATAGCACCACATAATATTCATGTAAATGAAATAGTAAAACTAAAGGCAAGTATTTCAAAAAAAACTGTTTTATATTCTGATATTAAAGGGAAAGAGTTAAGCTCTTATCAAGTACTTATTATTGATACTATTGGCTTGTTGACAAAAATTTATAGTTATGCAGATATTGCCTATGTAGGAGGTGGTTTCGGAGCAGGAATCCACAATATATTAGAGCCGGCTACTTTTGGAACTCCGATTGTTATCGGACCTAATTATCATAAATTTAATGAGGCAAAAGAGATGGTTAATTTAAAAGCCTGTGCAGTTATTACTAATAACTCTGAATTTAATAATGAGCTAAACACATTGTTTGTTAATCCGGACAATCGTAAAAATAAAGGTAAAATAGCTAAAAGTTATATTATTGATAATATTGGAGCAATAGGTATAATAGTTGACTATCTGAATAAAAATATTGCTAAAAAGGAGTAACTTATCCCCAATATTAAATATGTCAATATAATGATACGAGAAAAATTAAAAGAGTATTTTAATGTAGTTTTTGAAGAAGATTTAATCAATGAGATAGTTGAGGTAGGCACTTATAAAAAAATAAAGGAAAATGAATTGTTACTCGATTTAGGAGACATGTGTGATAAGATTCCTTTAATGCTAAACGGAGCCATTAAAATTAGCAGAGAAGATGAAAATGGAGACGAAATTGTGTTATATTTTTTAGAACGTGGAGACACTTGTACCATCACTTTTGGTAGTGGTTTAAATTGTACCAAGAGTAAAGTAAGAGGTGTGGCTGAAAAAGATTCTGAAGTAGTGTTTATTCCTGTTGACAAGTTAGAAGAATGGTTAGTTAAATATAAATCGTGGCGAATTTTTGTAATTGATAGTTATAATATACGTCTATCAGAAATGATAGAAGCAATTGATACACTTGCTTTTATGAAAATGGATCAACGTTTGTATAAATACCTTACAGATAAGGTTAAAATTATGCGAGATTCAACTTTAAATACTACGCATCAAAAGATAGCACAAGATTTAAATACTTCTAGAGTTGTAGTTTCTAGATTATTGAAGCAATTAGAAAATGAGAAGAAAATTGAACTTCACAGAAATAAAATTGAAGTATTAGAATTTTAATCAGAAAGAATTCTCCGAGGTTTTGCCTCTGGGTTTCCGCTTTATCTCTTGAGCCTGTACCGAGCCTTTCGACTACGCTCAAGACAGGCTATAACCGAGGTAGAGAGGTCGAAAGTGGTTTCGGGTGAGGTAAAATATAGAATTTCGATTTTTGACCTTCAGGTCAAAGCTTGTGCCCGGCTTGACTGGGTATGAAATGAGTGGAATACTTCGATGGCTCTGCTTTGCGGATGGCTCATTTCAAAAAATTCTTTATTTAGCATCAATTTTATATCACAAAATGATGTTGGGTAACAAATGTTACACGGTTGAAATTTTACTTATTTATTTTTAAACCCATATTAAAAGCAATATAATTATGGATTTTATAGTACAACCTTGGCCTTGGTATGTAGCAGGCCCATTGATAACCTTAGTAATGTTATTACTCTATTATTTTGGTAAAAATTTTGGAGTCTCTTCTAACTTAGAAACTATTTGTGCAATAGGAGGCGCAGGGAGATTTGTTGATTTCTTTAAATTTGATTGGAGAAAAAAGACATGGAATTTACTATTTATGCTTGGTGCTGTAATAGGAGGGTTTATTGCTTTTCAATGGCTAACACCTAGTGAAGCCATTGCTTTAAACTCGCAAACAGTTCAAGATTTGACAGAGTTGAATTTTCAAAATGGAGGTGCTCAATATTTACCCGATGAAATTTTTAGTACTGAAGCAATTTTTTCAGTTAAAGGCTTTTTAATTTTATTGATAGCAGGCGTATTAGTTGGTTTTGGTACACGTTATGCCGGTGGATGTACTTCAGGACATGCCATAGTTGGTTTGAGTAACCTAGAAATGCCTTCGTTAATTTCTGTAATAGGATTTTTTATTGGCGGCTTGGTAATGACATGGTTATTATTTCCATTAATCTTTTAAATCTGTAAAATGAAGCATATAAAATTTTTATTTGTAGGAATTCTTTTTGGAATTATATTGAGTAAAGCAGAAGTTATCTCATGGTATAGAATTTATGAAATGTTTAAGTTTCAATCATTTCATATGTATGGAGTGATAGGTTCGGCTGTCGCTTTAGGTGTAATTGTAATGTTGCTATTTAAAAAAGGAATTATAAAAACTTACTTAGGTGATGATATTAAAGTTGATCCTAAAAGAAAAGGTTTTAAAGGGAACTTATTTGGAGGTATTATCTTCGGATTAGGGTGGGCATTAGCAGGCGCTTGCCCCGGACCCATGTTTATTTTATTAGGAAGAGGTGCAGTAGCAATTATTATAGTTATCATAGGTGCTTTATTAGGTGCCTTTCTATATCATGCAATGAAGAAAAAACTTCCTCATTAATGATGACATCCTAAATGTCTCCCTGAGCGTCCCGAGAATTCGGGAGAAGAGTCTTTTAAACATTAAATAAATATCACATTGTCTCGATAACTATCGGAAGCAGTCGAAATGTTTCGTAACTTGCAACACTATTTTTAAAAGCTCTAATGGATAGATTAACCGACAATTTTGGCAGACAAATTACCTACTTGCGATTGGCAGTAACCGATCGTTGTAATTTACGTTGCCAATATTGTATGCCTGCTCACGGAATTGATATTGTCGACAGAAAAGAGTTGCTTACTTTTAAGGAAATGTACAGAATCACTCGAGTTTTGAGTGAGTTGGGCGTCAATAAAGTCCGTTTAACAGGAGGAGAACCCTTTGTTCGAAAAGATTTTGTGAGTTTTTTAGAAATGTTATCATTCAATGATAAATTAGATGAAATAAACATTACTACAAATGGCGCTCTAATTTCAAAACACATTTCAAAATTAGAAGAATTAAAAATAGGAACAATTAACCTGAGTATTGATAGTTTATCAAAAGAAAACTTTGCTAAGATTACTAGGAGAAATGTTTTTGATGAGGTTTATAAAACCTTAGAAACTTTAGAAAAAAGCTCACTAAAATTAAAGCTAAATGCGGTAGCGCAATCAGGAGTAAATACCCATGAAATTATTGATTTTATCGAGCTGACAAAGTATAAAAATATTGCAGTCCGATTTATAGAGGAAATGCCCTTTAACGGAGTTGGGCAACGAGCAACAAAAGAGATTTGGAACTATACCAAAATATTAAACTTAATTAAGTCACATTATAAAGAAATAATTCCATTAAAATCAGATAAATCATCTACTTCCCATAATTTTAAAATTGATAATTATAAAGGCTCATTTGGAATTATTCCTGCTTTTACACGTACTATTTGTAATGACTGTAATCGTATTAGGATAACTGCCACCGGAATATTTAAAAATTGCTTGTTTGATGAAGGAGTTTTTAATATTCGTGATTTTATTCGTGAAGGAGCAAGTAATGATGATTTAAAACAATTGTTTATGTCAACAGTTAAAAAGAAACCGGAAAACGGATTTATAGCCGAAGCCAATCGAAAAAAAAATAAGAAAGTTTCTGAAAGTATGTCAACTATTGGAGGGTAGTTTATGAAATAAAATGTCTCCCTGAGCATTACTGAAATATAAAATGTATTTTATATTGAAAGTATAAAGCGTAGCTTAGCAAAGGTTTTTTATAAAAAACATGATCACATCACAAAAAGCATTAGAGATTATATTAGACAATACCAAAGATTTTGGGGCTGAAGAAGTTCCTTTTTTAGAATCTTTAAGTAGAATTTTGAAAGAAGATATCAAAGCCGATAGAGATTTCCCACCTTTCAATAGAGTCAGTATGGATGGTATTGCTATTTCTTATGACACTTTTGCAAAAGGAAAAATAGATTTTAAAATAGAAAATATACAAGCAGCCGGGAGTGAACAATTAACATTGAAAGAAAACACGAACTGTATTGAAGTAATGACGGGAGCTGTATTACCTCAAGATACAGACACTGTTATTCCTTATGAATTAGTGACTATTGAAAACGGAATTGCAACGATTAACACAGAAACTGTTAATGAAGGTCAAAATATTCATGTACAAGGAAAAGACAGAAAAACGAATGATGTATTAATTAAAAAGAATAAAATCATTTCAGCTGCCGAAATAGGAGTATTGGCTACAGTGGGTAAATCAATGGTAAAAGTAGCAAAACAACCCAAGGTATTAATTATTTCAACAGGTGACGAATTGGTTGAGGTTACAGAGCAACCAAAGGCATATCAAATACGAAAAAGTAATGTTTATACCCTAGTTTCTTTATTAGAAAAGCTAAATATCAAAGCAGATACAAAACATATCACAGATGACAAAGCAGTATTAAAACAAAAAATTGAACAGTTTTTAATTGATTGTGATGTGCTATTATTCAGTGGTGCAGTAAGTAAAGGTAAGTTTGATTATTTACCTGAAGTGTTAGATGAGTTAGGTGTAGAAAAGAGGTTTCATAAAGTAAAACAACGTCCGGGTAAGCCATTTTGGTTTGGGGTCTTTGACCCTTTAAGGATAAATGAATGTCATTCAGAGCGAGTGAAACGGAGCGAAAAATCTCATACGGTAGTGTTTGCCTTTCCGGGGAATCCTGTTTCTACTTTTGTTGGATGTGTAAAATACTTTTATCCTTGGTACAAAAAGTCAGTTGATATTGTATTTGAAAATCACCATAAAGCAATTTTAGCTGAAGATTTTACTTTCAAACCTAATCTAACCTATTTTTTACAAGTACGATTAGAAAACAAAAAAGGACTCTTAATAGCTGTACCAATAAAGGGCAATGGTTCTGGAGATTTGGCTAACTTAGCAAGCGCAGATGCTTTTTTAGAATTACCAAGCGACCAAAGCGACTTTAAAACAGGAGAAGCTTTCCCGTTAATAACATATAGATAAAAATTGTCATTCCTGCGCAGGCAGGAATCTTATCATACATTTATGTATTAGAATTAAAGAAGTTGATGTTAAAAGTAATTAGGTGAAAATGAAAAAAGAATTCACACATATCAATAAAAAAAACCAACCCAAAATGGTAAACGTTGGTGATAAAAAAATCACCAAACGTAAAGCTACTGCAAAGGCAGAAATGTTTTTAGGAGAGGAAATCATTTCTCATTTTTCGAATGATGAAATTCAAACTAAAAAAGGACCCGTTTTTCAAACGGCAATAATTGCAGGAATTCAAGCTGTTAAAAAAACTTCAGAGTTAATTCCTATGTGCCATCCGTTGTTCATTAATGGTATTGATATCGATATTAATATAATTGATAAAGAACAGCTTGAAATTTTATGTACAGTAGAAATAGAAGGTAAAACAGGTGTAGAAATGGAAGCTTTAACTGGAGCAACAGTCGCCGGATTAACAGTTTATGATATGTGCAAGGCCATCTCACAAAAAATGGTACTCAAAGAAGTAAAGTTAGTCGAGAAAACAGGAGGGAAGTCAGATTATAAAAGCCCATCCCAAACCCTTCCCAAAGGGAAGGACTAGGAAGTAATGAAAGTTTATTCTTATTAGGAAAACGTAACTAAGAATTTAATTCCTTCCCTTAAAAGGGAAGGTGTCCGCTAAAGGCAGACGAAAGGGTAAAGAAGGATAAAATAAACTAAATGCAAAAAAAACACCAAAAACATACGAAATTAAAACGTAGAGAAAACGACATTTTCGCTCCGAACGAAATTGCTATTTTGGGTGCAAAATGCTCAATTATTGCTGATTTTGTTCAAAAAACAAGCAAAAAACTCCAAAAAACAGCAAAAATCGCATATTTAGATGCGTCTCACAATAATGAAATTCAAGCACCAATTTTAGATGTTTTTACAACACATTATTCAGGAAATTTGAATGTAAATACCACTATTGAATTAAATGAAAATAATGAAAAAATTCGCTTTGCAGATTATGACCTACTTTTTATAAACGGAAATCATTTTAAAGGTGCAAAACAAATCCTGATTTTAGACAATGAAAAAGAAGCTTCAGTCTTAAAACGTTTAGACCAATTAGACAGAATTCAGTTTGTAGTTAAATTAAATAATGACTCCAACTATTTTGATTTTTTAGTAGCGGAATATCCAACTATTAAAAACTTAAAATGTTATCATATTGATGAGATAGATGTTATAGTAAAACATATTGATAATCTAATTCAAGAAAAAATTGCTCCGGTTCAAGGACTCGTATTGGCAGGTGGTAAAAGCTCAAGAATGGGTAAAGACAAAACTGCACTCAACTATCATGGTAAGTCTCAATTAGAACACACAGTAAGATTATTAGAAGACAATTTGTTAACCACATTTGTTTCAGTAGCCACAAATCAGCAGCTTGAAAACTTTGAAACAATCCAAGATAAATTTGTTGATTTAGGGTCATTTGGAGCAATTTGTTCTGCTTTTCAATACAACCCCAACAAAGCATGGTTGGTTTTGGCAACCGATTTGCCTTTTGTAGATGATAAGCTCATCAAATTATTATTAAAACATAGAGATCCTCAAAAAATAGCAACCGCTATCAAAGGAAAATCGAAACAATTTGTAGAGCCTTTAATTGCTATTTACGAACCCAAAGCCTATCCGGTTTTACTCAGCTATTTGACACAAGGTTATTCTTGCCCTAGAAAAATTTTGATCAATTCAGATGTTGAAATTATTGAGGTTGATGATGATTTAATTCGTAATATCAATACTCCCAAAGAATTTAAAGAAGCTCATAAAGAGATAAATGAATAAAACACTTCATATACTTAATGGAGATAGTACAGCACAAATTTTTTCTAGATCTACAATTCAAGGAGATGTAATTATTTGGAGAGAAATGCTCTGTGAAGGCTCTTTACACAAAGATGTTGGCAGTGATGTGTTTTGGAAAAAAAGATATGCTTTTTTTGAAGTAGAAATAGGCGTTTCTAAAATAGAATACTTTGATAAAACGATAAAAGAACTTATAAAAATTGAAGACGCTTCCAATTATAATAAAATAGTTCTATGGTTTGAATACGACTTGTTTTGTCAGGTAAATTTAATGGCTTTATGTGTTTTTTTGTTAAAGTATTATAGGAAAGACATAAACTATTACTTAGTGTGTACCGGGCATGAAAAAGGGAAATCATATTTACAAACACTTTCTGATTATTCTTCAGACGAATATCAAACACTTTATAAAGATAAAATAAAACTGACACGAAATAATTTATTGTTTGCTAAACAAAGTTGGGAACTATATGTTGAAAACAATAAGGAAACCTTAAAAGAATTTGATTTTGACCAATGCTCAAAATTTAACTATTTACAACAAGCAATAAACCAGCATTTACAACGATTTTCGAGTCAAAACGGATTGAATCAGATTGAAAACAAGATATTAAGAATTATTAATACTGGAGTTTCAGATAGAAATTCGATTGTTAATGAGTTACTACTTTGGCAACAAAAGGAAACAGTATATGGTTTTGCAGATTCACAATACTTTTTATATTTAAAAAAGCTGGACGATTACTATACAATTAAAAATGAAATGATAATTTTGAATAATAAAGAGAAAAAGATGCTAATAAATTAACTTTACATGAAACGAGCATATTAATCCCTCCCGAACATTCGGGGTCGGGATAACATCCAAAGGAATAGCCTGCCCCGTACTTGATACGGGAACTAATAGCGAACTGTCCCGATTCCGATAGCTATCGGGATGACCGGATTATTAAATATTATAGACACATGAAACGAGCATGTTAAAAAGTTTAACACCTAAGGGAATGACTAATGGCGAACTGCATGTGACCGAATTATTAAATATTATAGACACATGAAAAACAATAAAACACTTTCAAACAGATTAGTTGCAAAATTGAGTATCTCGTTTCTTATAATTATTATTTTAATAGGATTTACTTACATATTTCTATCCCTCTTTTTTAGTCATAAATTCTACGAGGAGACAACTCAAAAATTGAATGCAGAAGTCGCAAATCACCTTATTGATGAAAAGTTTAAAAACGCTTCTCCATTTTTAGAAGACGGCACGGTAAATAAACCATTATTTGGTGATATTATGCACAATATGATGGCAGTAAATAGAGGTATTGAAGTTTATTTATTAAATGAAGAGGGAGGAATTTTATACTCTGTTGTTTTAGATCATTCTGATTCTGAAAAACCAATAAAAAAGATAGACTTAAAGCCTATAAAAGAGTTCATTAATAAAAAAGGGGAAGCTTATATTTTGGGTGATGATCCGCTTAATATTGGTAAAAAGAAAATTTTTTCAGCTGCACATTATCAAAAAGATGGACATCAAGGATATATATATATTGTTTTGGCAGGGAAAGAATTTCAAGCTGTGAGCGAATCACTCTTTTCTAGTTATATAATGAAATTAGGACTTGGAGCAGTAGTTTTAACGATGCTTTTTGCAATGATTATGGGATTGCTCAGTGTTTGGTTTTTAACTAAAAATTTACGAGCTATTATTTTTCAAGTAAATAGATTTAGAGAAGGTGATTTTGAAAGTAGAATAGTGAATGCCGAACAATCAGATTTATCTACGCTAGCCATTACTTTTAATGAAATGGCAGATACAATTGTTGAGAATATTGAAGAGATTAAATCAGTTGACGTTTTGCGAAGAGAATTGGTGGCAAATGTTTCACATGACTTAAGGACACCTTTGACAGTGATGCAAGGATATATTGAAACACTTCAGATTAAAAAAGATAATTTAAACGAAGTTCAGAATAAGGAATACTTAGATATTATTAAAAAAAGTATCAAACAACTAACACAACTTGTTTCACAATTATTCGAATATTCTAAACTTGAAGCGAAACAAGTAAAGCCGCAAAAAGAACCTTTTGCTATTACAGATTTAGTGTATGACATACAAACTAAATATGAGTTAATAGCTAAAGAAAAGAATATTGATCTATCAACAGAATTTATTGATCAAACACCTTTAGTATTTGCCGATATTGGTTTGGTAGAGCGTGCAATTCAAAATTTAATGGATAATGCTTTAAAGTTTACGCCCGATAAAGGAAAAATAAAGATTATTATTGATCATGACAATGAAAATGTAATAATTAAAATAAAAGATTCAGGACCAGGAATTAGTAAAGAAGACCAAAAATATATTTTTGAAAGATTTAGACAAACAGAAAGTAAACAGAAAAAAAACGGAATTGGTCTAGGTTTGGCAATTGTGAAAAAAATTATGGAATTACATGAAACTAATATTAAAATTATTAGTCAACCGAATGAAGGGAGTACCTTTGAGTTTTATTTACCGAGTTATAAAGTGAGTTAAGGTAGACTTTTATATTTTGAAACATTAATGCCCGATTAACATTTTTACCGATTTTATTTTTTTAATAATATATGTGAATTCAAGGGAATTCTTTTTTTGACACCTTGCTATTCAGTTTTATACAATAATTCCATTAAATGGTTGATTCTAGAATAGAATATTGATATAAAATATTGATTTTTAAATCATACGAAATTAGTCTAACATCTAATGTCTAACATCTAATGTCTAACATCTAATGTCTAACAGCAAAGCAGTCTAATATCTTTTATCGGACAATACTAATTTTGAAATTTCACTTTTTATCTACAAGTAATGATAAAATGATAATGATGTCATTGGGTTCCGAGGCTTCGGGATTGCAAAAAAAGCGTGGCAATCTTTTTAATGTGGACTTCCTCGCAATGACATGCTATTTTGTATCTACCATTTTCCGTAAAGGCACTGGTAAATCAATGTTTTCTTTAAGAAAACGTTTATGTACAGCTTCTAGTAGATCAGATTTTACTCTAAACTCTTCATAAGGATCTGAAACCCATATAAAAGCACGTAAATAGATACCATTTTCATTGACTTCTTTTACTCTAATTCTAATTTGATCTACATTATTAGCAATTTCTTCAGGTGTACGATTGTCAATAATATAGGTCAATTTTAAAGCTTCTTCAGTAATGATCTGCTTTACTTTGTCAATATCAGCATGTAAGCCAACCATGATATTATTAAAACTTTGTACATAAGTATCGTCAATGGTATGATTAAAAATTGATTCAGTACTAATCAGTGAATTCGGAATGATGAGGCGTTTATTTTCAAAAGTATTGATGACTGTATGACGTAACGTAATATCTTCAACAATACCTAAACGAAAATCATCTAATTTGATAAAATCACCAACCCTAAAAGGTTTAAACATTACAATAAAAGCACCGGCAATTAAATTAGAAACAGCAGCTTGTGCAGCAAAACCTATAATTGCAGCTAAAATACCTGCTCCTGAAAAAATAATACCTGCTTTACTTCTAAATAAAGGAATAGTAAAAACAATTACTAAAAAAGCAATAATTCCGAGAAAAAATTTAACGGAATTTTTCATAAACTTTAACCGTGTAATACTGTATTGATGGTTCTTATTCTTTCTGTTGATATATTTTACAAGAAAAAAACGAATAAGTCTAGATAGTAACCATGTAATAAAAATGACGACAATTATATAAAGAGCGATATGCCAAAAAGAAGTTAATTCATAAGTTATTGAACCTAATTTCATACGTTTTATCTTTTACTTTTAACCAATTTTAATATTCTCAATAAAAGTACAACTATTAAAATTACTAAAAAAAAGTGCTGCAATTGGGTTATATAATAGATTCGGAAGATAAGATTTTGCAAAATGAAACACCAATATCTCTTCTATTTGCAAGTATCCATTTGGTAAAACGATTCTTAAAAAAATAATAGATAGATGATGCCGAAAAAACTATCATAAATAAACAAAAGAAAATTTGGCTGTAGGACGAATTAAAACATTAACTATCTTGTGTATGAAGTGTTGGGCGTTTTTAAACACTTCATTTTCGGTTTATTACTTACTTTATTTATATGCACTAACATTGGTTTAATGACTTATTGCCCAATGATTGCACCGTGTTAGCGGTGTTATTTTTATTCGCTAAGCCTTTAAAATCCATACCCTACGTGAACTCCCAAACTTAGATGATAATCATTCGGATCATATGCAAATTCAAAAGCTGGTCCAATGTGAAAATTTCCAATTTCAAATTCGTAAGCTGTTTCTAAATGCAATGCAAAAAGAGCACCTGGGTTTGCATCTTCAAAAGTCAGACCTGGCGATATTGTGAAGCTTAATTTTTCAATGGGATAATATGCGAGTACAAGTCCAAAGGTACTATGCTTAGGGTCAAGCACTACTCTTTCAAAACTTGCTCCAATTCCGAATTTTGTTTTCGGTATAGCACGAGTATAATGAATATGCATTGCAAATGTCCATACTTTTTCATTAACAAAGTAGGCTGGTGAAATAGAAATTCCGATTTCATTTTTGCTATGTTCGTGCGAATTGGTGTTTTCTAATGTGTCTTTAGTTGTTTGCCCATATAAGTTAGATGATATTATTGTGGTCAAAAACATCAATAAAAGTAGTAACCTCATTCCTTGTTCTTTTTTGTCATTGTATTTTTTGCATTCAGATTTCATTCTTTTGACCACTAATATTAATATCAAGTAAAGTGGTATAACTACATTACTGAGTAATAGTAATGATAGTATTTTTGTCAGATTCCAGCCTGAGAGATAATAGTTAATATTTAAGTTAGCTTTCAAGTTTAGAATAAAGCTGTTTGTCCGTCTTCATCAGTAGACTGATCATCATTGTTTTGGTTTGTAGCTTTGGACTCTGGAGAGTTCTTTTTTGTTTTTGAGTCCTCAATTTCAGAATTATCAGCTACGATTTCTTCTTCTTCAATAACTTCTACTGAATTTACTTCTGGTTCAATATGAGGTAATGATTCTAATAGATTGACTTGTTTTATTTTTTCTGTAGTTAATTGATTACCAATTGCTTTAATACCTTTTACTGCAATAAACTCTTCAAAATTTATTGTTTGATTTTCTAAGCTTCTTTTTGAGAAAACTATTTCTACGATCGGTCTAAAATCAGTAGCTACAATTTCCAGTTGTGATTTAGGGTGTTCACTAATAAATAATTCATTTTTATTAGGGTTATCTATCATAAAACGTTTTACATAATAACGTTCTTTTTCACCATCATAATGAATAGCAGAAATAGGTTTGTTAGGTATCCATTTTTCTAATACGATCATATCATCATCAAAATGTGTTGATAGGTTCGGAATAATTGTTTTTACATTTCCAGATTGATTGATAATCAATAATCTGTCTTCGGCAGTAAACTCACCCAATAAATCACCTCTGCCATCAACATTCAATCGCTGAACGGTATCATCAAACCAAATTTTACGCGGTTTTAAGGTAGAAATACCTTTTTCTTTTAATTCAATTCTTTTGACAGTATATTTGGTAACTGTATTTCCACGACTACTTCTTCCTTTAATAGCTAATTGTGAAAAGTCAATATCCCATTTTAATTTTTTAATACTACCAACTGCGCGTAAATGTATTGTAATAACTTCAGCTTCCCCATTAGGATTCGCAGAAAAATAGAGCACTTTTGACAGTTTATTACCTGCTGTTAGATCATATTCTTTATCACGGGTAACAGCAGTAACCGAAAAACGTTTCATGTAAGTTGTACCAGATTTTCCATCTTTATAGATCAAATTATACACGGTACGTTTGTCTTTCTTTTTAAAAACTGCAACATGAATGATATTTTTACCTACAAAAGTTTTCGAACCTAATTTTGTAATAATCATTTTACCATCTTCTCTAAATACTATAATATCATCAATATCAGAGCAATCAGTAACAAATTCATCTCTACGCAATGATTTCCCTATAAAACCTTCTTCGCGATTTACATATAACTTTGCATTTTTCATTGCCACTTTTGAAGCAACAATATCTTCAAAAGTTCTAATTTCAGTCTTTCGACCTTTGTCTTTACCGTATTTAGTTTTTAAGTTTTTGAAGTATTCAATGGCATAATCAATCAAATTTGCAAGGTGGTTTTTTACTTCAGTAATTCTATCTTCTAAACTTTCTATGTGTTGTTTGGCTTTGTCTATATCGAATTTTGATATTTTTTTAATTCTAATTTCCGTCAAACGGACAATATCTTCCTCAGTAACAGCTCTTTTTAAATGTTTTGTAAAAGGTTTTAGACCTTTATCTATGGCTTTGAGTACACCTTCCCAAGTTTCTTCTTCTTCAATATCACGGTAGATACGGTTTTCAATAAAAATCCGCTCTAGTGAAGCAAAATGCCATTGTTCTTCTAATTCTCTAAGCTGAATTTCTAACTCTTGTTTTAATAGATCAACCGTATGATCTGTTGATCTTCTGAGCATTTCAAAAACACCGATAAATATGGGTTTGTTATCTTCAATAACACAGCATAGTGGAGAAATAGATTGTTCGCAATTAGTAAATGCATAGAGAGCATCTATGGTTTTGTCTGGCGAAACACCATTAGGTAGATGCATTAAAATCTCTACTTCTGCAGCAGTATTATCTTCAATACGTCTGATCTTAATTTTGCCCTTATCATTTGCTTTTAAGATAGAGTCAATCAATGAAGAAGTAGTAGTTGCATACGGAATCTCATTAATAACCAATGTATTTTTATCAAACTGTGATATTTTTGCTCTTACCCGCACTTTACCACCTCGAATTCCATCATTGTAATTGGTAACATCAGCAATACCACCTGTTAGAAAATCAGGAATTAATTTAAAACTACGTCCTTTTAAATGTTTGATAGAAGCGTCTATCAACTCATTGAAATTATGAGGTAAAATTTTAGTTGAAAGCCCCACAGCAATACCTTCAGCGCCTTGTGCCAACAATAACGGGAACTTAACCGGCAGATCTACAGGTTCTTTTCTACGTCCATCATATGATTGTTGCCAGTCAGTAGTTTTCGGATTAAAAACAACTTCTAGAGCAAATTTTGAGAGTCTAGCTTCAATATAACGTGACGCGGCAGCTCTATCTCCTGTAAGAGTATTACCCCAGTTACCTTGCATATCAATCAAGAGTTCCTTTTGCCCTAATTGTACCATAGCATCAGCAATACTAGCATCTCCATGTGGATGGTATTGCATAGTATGACCAACTAAGTTTGCAACTTTATTATAGCGCCCATCATCTAAATCTTTCATAGACTGCATGATACGGCGTTGTACGGGTTTGAATCCGTCATCAATAGCAGGTACAGCTCGCTCTAATATCACATACGATGCATAGTCTAAGAACCAGTCTTTATACATACCGGTTACTTTGGTAATGGTCTCTTGACTATTGTCGTTGTTTTGTTCTTCTATGTTTTCGTTTTCTTCTATCATTCTTAATCCTTTACTAAGGGAAGGAATTATTAATTCTTGTTTTTCTATCTACGTTCTTTTCTAAAATAACCCTTCGACAAGCTATGCTTGCTACCTTCTCGATACAAAATATATTTTGCACCTTGGTAATGTTCAGGGAGGCATTATTCAGCTATGAGAACTTCTGTCTCCGGTCTTCCATCTTCTAGCTTTGAGCTTCTTCAACCAAATCAAGCTCCACCTTCAAATTATCAATAATAAACTTCTGCCTTTCAGGTGTATTTTTACCCATATAGAATGTCAATAATTGATCTATAGACATTTCTTTATCTAACATTACAGGATCTAAGCGGATATTATCACCAATAAAATGGACAAATTCATTTGGTGAAATCTCTCCCAATCCTTTAAATCGCGTAATTTCCGGTTTCCCTTTTAAACTTTTTATTGCATTTTTCTTTTCCATTTCAGAATAACAATAATGTGTATCTTTTTTATCACGTACTCTAAACAGAGGTGTTTCTAAGATATACAAATGCCCTTCTTTAATCAATTCCGGAAAAAATTGTAAAAAGAATGTAATTAATAATAATCTTATATGCATACCATCTACATCGGCATCTGTAGCAATTACAATATTGTTATAACGTAAATTTTCAATGCCGTCTTCAATATTCAATGCAGCTTGTAACAAGTTGAATTCTTCGTTTTCATATACTATTTTCTTGCTCATTCCGAAAGAATTAAGAGGCTTTCCACGTAAGCTAAATACTGCTTGTGTATTTACATTACGTGATTTGGTAATAGAACCACTAGCAGAATCTCCTTCTGTGATAAACAGTGTGCTGTCTAAGCGATTATCCTTTTTCATATCGCCTAAATGCACTCTACAATCGCGTAATTTTTTGTTGTGTAAATTCGCTTTTTTAGCTCTTTCACGTGCAAGTTTGCGAATACCGGATAAATCTTTGCGTTCTCTTTCGGCCTGTAAGATTTTACGTTGTATTTGTTCGGCTGCATTAGAATTTTTATGAAGGTAGTTATCAAGATTTGTCTTCACAAAATCATTAATAAATGTACGAACGGTTGGTAAGCTACCGCCCATATCGGTTGAACCCAATTTTGTTTTGGTCTGACTTTCAAAAACGGGTTCCATTACTTTAATACTAATAGCAGAAACTATTGATTTTCTAATATCTGAAGCTTCATAATTTTTACCAAAAAAATCTCTAACAGTTTTTACAATAGACTCTCTAAATGCATTTTGATGTGTACCGCCTTGTGTAGTGTGCTGACCATTAACAAAAGAGTGAAATTCTTCACTATATTGAGATTTACTGTGTGTTAATGCTATTTCAATATCTTCCCCTTTAAGGTGAATGATAGGATATAGCATATCATCATCAGCAATGTTTTCTTCTAATAGATCTTTTAATCCGTTTTCAGAAAAATATTTTTCCCCATTAAAAACAATAGTCAACCCTGTGTTTAGATACACATAGTTTTTAATCATTTTAATGATATACTCATTTCTGTATTTGTATTTATGAAAAATGGCTGCATCAGGTGTAAAGCTTACTTTGGTACCTTTTCTTGATGAAGAAGGCTGGATACTATCATCATTAATTAAATTACCATGTTCAAACTCGGCAATTTTACTTTTTTCATCTCTGATAGATTGTACTTTAAAATACGAAGAGAGTGCATTTACAGCCTTTGTGCCCACACCATTTAATCCTACAGATTTTTTAAAGGCTTTTGAGTCGTATTTACCACCGGTATTCATTTTAGAGACAACATCTACAACTTTCCCTAAAGGAATACCGCGACCATAATCTCTAACAGATACTGTTTTATCTTTTACAGAAATTTCAATGGTCTTACCGGCACCCATTACATATTCATCAATTGAGTTATCAATAACTTCTTTAATGAGTATGTAGATACCATCATCGGATGAAGAACCATCACCTAACTTACCAATATACATACCGGGGCGCATCCTGATATGCTCTTTCCAATCGAGGGAGCGAATGTTATCTTCGGTATATGTTGCTTGTTTTGTCATTAAAATCTTTGAAATTAGCGAAAATGCTAAAGTAATACTTCATAATAAAAAATAAAACAGTATTTGAAGATTTTATTAACATAGAAATTAAAAGATTTGAAATTAAAAATTTAAGATTCAAATCAAGATTCAGCTCATATACTTAGCATTGAACGCTTTAAATTTTTAATCTTAAATTTAAAATATGAATAATCAATTATTTCGTTAAATTTACCAAATTTAAAATCAGAAATTATCAAAAAGCACATCCCAAATATTATAACTTTATTAAATCTATTTGCGGGTATTATAGCCGTTATGTTAGCTGTTTCTGACAGGCTAATAGAAGCTGCATTTTTTGTTTTGATCGGAATATTCTTTGATTTTTTTGACGGATTGGTTGCAAGGTTACTCAAAGTTCAAACAGAATTAGGCAAACAACTTGATTCTTTAGCTGATATGGTTACTTCAGGTGTGGTGCCTGGAATCGTTATGTTTCAGCTGTTTATGAAATCATCACATAAAGATTGGATGAATGGACTATCATGTGAAATAGGTAATTGGATGGTCTTTGAAGAAACAGCTTCAATGACCTTGGCAGGAAGCAGAATTCATCTTTTACCTTTTGTAGGGTTGCTACTAACTTTAGCAGCAGCTTACAGGCTTGCAAATTTTAATATTGATGAACGACAGACAAGCTCTTTTATTGGTCTTCCAACTCCAGCAATGACACTATTTATATTATCATTACCCTTGATATTAGTTTATAGTGACAATGAATTTATTAAGAATTTGATATTAAATAAATATGTGTTAATAACAATAACACTAATTTTTAGCATTTTAATGAATGCTGAGATTTCGCTTTTCTCCTTAAAATTTAAAAATTTCTCCTTTAAAAATAATGTAATTGAAATATTCTTTTTATTGACATCAATTATTTTACTAATTGTATTGAAATTTGTAGCTATACCAATGATAATACTACTCTTTGTATTACTTTCTGTAATTAAAAGTCTTATAAATACAAAGTAATTTTTTTATTAAATACCTACCTTACCACTCTCTTTTTATTATTGATAATCAGCTAGATAATTTTTTGTTTTTTTCCTTATTAAGGTAAAAAAACATTCATTAGTGTTGTTATATATATACTAAAGTTAATAATTGCGCGTTTAATTCAAGCAATACGCTAAACACTTATATATATGAAATCAACCCAAACTACACAAAAGTGTACTTTCATTTACGTAACACTATTATTATTATTAGCACTGTTATTCTTACCATTATTATCAAGTGCTCAAACTACTATACCATTTGTTAAAAGGTATGAAACCCAAGGGATTAATGGTGATTTAACCATTATTGGTAACTCTATTTTAGGTCCGACAAGCGATACACCGTATAATGGCACAAGTCTAAATAATAATATAGATATGGTTTTTGTTGATATTGATGGAGACCCAAGTACTTTTAATTCAAGTAGTGCTAACTTTACTACAGCAGCATGTAATCGAGTGGTTTATGCCGGTTTGTATTGGGGTGCAATTGGAACACCATCAACAATATCGCGTGAAACGGTTAAATTTAAAGTGCCTGGAGGTGCTTATCAAGATATAACAGCAGATATTGATCTTGATAGAGTGCGCTATAAAGATGTAACAGATATTGTAACAGCAACTTCAAATCTTTCAGGTGATTATTTTGTGGCTGATATCAGTACAAATGAAGGTGAACATAACTCGGCAGGATGGTCATTGGTTATTGTTTATGAAGATCCGTCAGAACCTCGTAAATATATTTCAACCTTTGATGGTTTTTCTGCTGTAAGAGACTCACCTAACAATGTAGTAGATTTTAGTTATACTGGTTTTGTAACTCCACCTTCAGGCTCTGTAGAGGGAAAAGTAGGTGTAGTGGCTATGGAAGGTGATTTAGGATTATTCGGTGATCAAATGCTTTTTAGAGCCGATGCAAATGCATCATTTACAGCTTTATTTGATGCTGCAAATAATGTAAATAATTTTTTTAGTAGTAATATTACTAAAGATGGAGCTATAGTAACAGACCGTAATTTGAATAGTACCAATACCTTAGGATGGGATCAAAAATTATTGGACTTAACGGCATTAAATTCAGGAAATAGTTTAATAGGTAATGGTGAAACAGGAGCAACTGTAAGAGTAACAAACACTGCCGGAGGCGATCATATTTTTACTTTTTTAAATACATTTTCAATTAATATTATTGAACCTATAATACAAGTATTGACAAGTGTTGAAGATACAAGTGGTAACCAAGTAACATTAGGTTCGCCTATACAGCTTGGTGAGACAGTTTGGTATAATATTAATTTTCAGAACATAGGTACTGATAATGCACTAAATACAGTAATTCTAAATACACTACCTTTTAACGTAACCTTAGATGAGAGTAGTATTGTATTACCTGCTGGAGTATCATATACTTTTAATAGTGCAACTAGGCAACTGACCTTTTCTATTGATGATGATTCATTAGTTTTAAAGGCATCAGACCCAAATAATGCAGCCTATGATATTCGTTATCAGGTGACTGCTTCAAACGATTGTTTTGATTATACAGATGCCTGTACTAATTTACTCGAAAATTTTATAGAATCAAGTTATGATGGTGAAACCTCTGGTCAAAATGTATCAGCTCAGCCAGGTTTAAATGGTATTAATGGTTGTGGTTTAGGTAATGTAGGCTCTATGGATTTATTTGTTGACACAAGCTCATGTAACTTTGATAGTACCGAAATATTTTGTAATAATAATCTTACAATTTCCGGTCATGATGGTTATAATACATATGAGTGGGTTGATGAAAATAATAATCCGGTTGGTAACACACAAACAATTACGGTTACTGAACCGGGTGTATATATGGTTACACAAACCAGAATAGGTTGTTCTGTAACAACCAGAGTCGTAACTGTACTGGGTTTAGCATATACATTAACACCAAGTGATGCTCTTTGTAAAGATCAAGCTGATGGTAAAGTGAATGTCGAAGTAACTGATACTGCAACTACTTTTACGTATGAATTATCACAAGGAGCAACAATTATATCTACTGTAGGTCCAACAGCGTCTAAAAATCATGAATTCTCAGGATTAGATATTGGTACTTATAATATTAAGGTTACTAATAATGATGGTTGTTTTGACAATAAAACTGTAGCCATTGGTGAACCAGCATTATTACAAGCAACAAATTCAGTATTAGATAATATTATGCCTTGTAATGGTAATAGATTAAGCGGTAGAATAGAAATTACATCAACAGGAGGTACTGCTGATTATCAATACAGTATGGACGGTGGTACATTTCAGACTGAAAATATTTTTGAAACGACAACTGAAGGTAATCATGTAATTACCGTTAGAGATGCGAATGGTTGTGAAACTACAACTACAGCAACTATTGATTTTGATGAAGAAATTGAATATAACCTTACTAAAGATGATGTAGTTTGTTTAGGAGATAGTGATGGTACTATTACTGTTAACATTACACAAAATAATGCAGGAAATACACTTTCATATAGTATTGATGGAGGTAATTCATTCCAATCATCACCAACTTTTACAGGATTACCTAAAGGAGATTATGAAATTACTGTTCGTAAAGTAAAAGGAGTAAACACATGTGAAACCATAGAAACAATGACTGTAGATCAATTGGTCTTTTTAGAATTTGAAGTAAGTGGAGGTTTTTCCTGTGAAAGCGCAACAAATCAAATTATTGCAACTGTAGCTGATCAATATGCAAGTGATGTAACCTATACTTTAGATGGTTCAACTACATCAACTACAGGTATTTTTGATAATGTTGCCGATGGAGATCATACAGTAACAGTAGTAAATACAGTTAATGGATGTAGCGCCGATCCGATTACCGTTACAGTAGAGGAATATATTCCGGTTAGTTTTGAAGTAGTACAGCAGTTGAACTCATTGACAGAGTATATTGTCAATGCTATTGATGGTGTACCTGAGTATGAATACGCTATGATTAAAACTATTCAAGGTACTATTCCGACCGTTGAGGATGATGATTTTAGCTCTAATAATGTGTTTACTATTAACGGTGCAGGTTTCTATGCATTCTTTGTAAGAGATGCGAAAGGCTGTATTGTTGAAGAAATTATAGAGTTTAAAGATATTGAAATACCAAATTTCTTTACACCGGATGGAGATGGAATAAATGATACCTGGTATCCTAGAAATATAGAATTGTATCCAAATTTAACAGTAGATATATTTGATAGATACCAACGCTTAATAGTTAGTTATAAAGGAAATCAATCCTCTTGGGATGGTTATTATAAGAATAAATTATTACCCTCAGGTGATTATTGGTATTACATAAGATTGAACGAACCGACAGATGACAGAGAATTTAAAGGCAACTTTACTTTATATAGATAGTCAAAAAATAATCGAATCAGACCCAATGAAGAAATTTATATATATAGCATTATTTGCCTTTACATTTATGGCAAATTCGCAAGAGTTAAAATTATCACCATTTTCACAATATTTGGTAGAAAATCCGTTTGTGATCTCTCCGGCTTATGCAGGCGTTGAAGATGTACACAAGTTGCGTTTAAGCGGAGTAGCACAATGGTTAGGATTAAAAAATGCACCATTGACTCAAACCTTATCTTATGACACAAGATTTAGTGAGCGATCAGGAGCAGGAGTTATCATATATAATGATAGGAATGGAAATACCAAACAAATGGGAGTACAGCTTACCTATGCACATCATTTAACAATTAATGATGCAAATGATCAATACTTATCATTAGGGATATCATATAAATTCAATCAATTTAAAATTAATACAGACAATTTTGATGATGGAAGTGGAAACGGACATAATGACCCTAATGTAGGAGCAGGACAATCAACCACAAATCACAACTTTGAAGTAGGTTTTTTGTATAGAATAGAGCGTTACTTTGTAAGTTTTAATGCTTCAAATATTTTAAATAAGAATTTAAAAATATTTGATGATAGTGAGCCTACAAAATTAAGGAATTATTATATGTATACAGGTTATACTTTCGAGAGTGATAGTCAAGAATACGAATATGAGCCTTCTATTTATTTTAAATACTTTGAAGGAGATGGTCGTTCAGTAACAGATTTAAATTTTAAAGCCCGTAAACTAACAGATGATGGATATATGTGGGCTGGAATAAATGCAAGATTTATAAATGATCAAAGTTTTGAACCTGCATCAATATCGCCACTTATCGGTATCAATAAGAAAGATCTTTATATTGGTTATGGCTTTCAATGGAATATCAATGATGCAAGTGCTTTTAACAGTAGTGGAACCCATTTACTAACACTAGGATATAATTTTGAAACCAGTAGAAATAATTCTAGTTGGTTTAACTAATAAAATTAAAAAGATGAAAAAAATACAAATTTTAATTGCAATACTTGGGTTTACATTTTTTAGTGTACAAAGTACTTATGCACAGACAGAAAATAATAAAGTTGAAGAAAAAGTGTTTAAAACTACTACTTCTGACGTCCCTCAAAAAGTAAAAGAAACATTGAAAAAATACTCAGGATATAAAATTTCAAAAGCAGCAACTTTTATTAAAAAGAGTAATATTAGCGTATATAGGTTTACAATTCAAGACGGAAACTGGACTTATGATTTACTTATCGATGAAAAAGGAAAGGTAAAAGGAATAGATATGGGTGAGGGTTCTGGTAGTTGAACCAATGTAATTTAGATACTATACTATTAATCTATTAAATAAAACTAAAAATATGAGGAATTTAAAAATTTTAATTGCCGTACTTGGATTTACAGTTTTCACTGTACAAAGTACTGTTGCACAAGAAAAGAGTAATATTAAAGAGAAAGTATATAGTACAACTGTATCAAAATCTCCTGAAAAAGTAAAAGAAACTTTAAAAAAGTATTCAGGTTATATAATTTCTAATGAAGCATCCTATACTAAAAAAAATGATGGTAATATTTATAGAATTAGAGTTACTAAAAGAAACTGGTCACACTTTTTATTGATCAATGAAGATGGTAAAATTATTGGAATTGATGAAGAAGAACATTCTTTAGTAGCGAAATAACTTGCTATAAATCATATAAATAAAAAAGCAGTCAATAAATTTATTGACTGCTTTTTTATTTAAAATGTTTCGAAATTTATTTAAATGATTTGGCTTTTTTAAGCTCAAAGTTTTCCCCTAAATATACTTTTCTTACCATTTCATCTTCAGCCAGCTCTTTTGGTGTACCCTCTTTTAAAATACCACCTTCAAACATTAAATATGTTTTGTCAGTAATTGCCAATGTTTCTTGTACATTATGGTCGGTAATTAAGATGCCAATATTTTTATCTTTTAGATGTGCAACTATACTTTGGATATCTTCAACAGCAATAGGATCAACTCCGGCAAAAGGCTCATCTAATAAAATAAATTTAGGGTCAGAAGCTAACGCTCTGGCTATTTCTGTACGTCTACGTTCTCCACCGGAAAGTAGATCCCCTCTATTTTTTCGTACATGCCCTAAACCGAATTCTTCAATTAATGATTCTAATCTTTCTTTTTGCCTTTTTTTTGATAGATCTGTGAATTGTAATACCGATAAAATATTATCTTCTACAGATAATTTTCTAAATACAGAAGCTTCCTGAGCGAGATAACCTACACCTTTTTGAGCACGTTTGTACATTGAATCATTGGTTATATCTTCATTATCTAAAAAAATTCTGCCATTATTGGGTTCGATCATTCCCACAATCATATAAAATGAAGTAGTTTTTCCGGCACCATTAGGTCCTAATAAGCCTATAATTTCGCCTTGAGCTACTTGTAAAGAAATACCTTTAACAACTTTTCTGCTACCATATACTTTTTCAATATTTTCAGCTCTTAAAATCATAATTCTTTAACAGTTTTTATATTTATCATGTAGACCTACATTATTCATAATCATCGGAATAATTTTTTCTAAGCGTTTTGTTTTGGTCGCTTCTCTTTTTGCCTCGGCTATATATTCTGAAAATTCTCTTTTTTTAGATAAGGTCAATGCTTCGAATGATTTATTCAGCACTTTATTTTTATTTATAAAAGAGACTAATTCTGGTGGAATAATCAACGCTTTTTTTGTTCTTGTCGGCTTGATTCTTAAACCTTTTTTTTCATTGATTATAGCTTCTTTAATATAGGTAAGAAGTAATTTTTCATCAACTTTAGAATCATTTGTAAATCGCCATTGCCTCATAGTCTGAGTTTTACCTTCCTGAGCATTTCTTAATACTTTATGAGCATCTTTCAATAATGCTCCTTGAAAGAACCAAACACCACAATGTGATTTAAAAGCGCCAATACCAACCACATTTTTATTATTAATAGTATATGTTAGCATTCCCCATTTTATAGTTTCTTCAAATTCAGTTGAAAGCAGAATTTTCCTAATTTCATTAATAAGTTTAGTAAAATTACTATGTTTGGCTATATACGCATCTACTCGTGAATCCATAGCTGTAAAATTAGTTAAACTTTTTTAATCTAAAAAATTCCCCTATCCCGAGT
Source organism: uncultured Flavobacteriaceae bacterium (assembly GCA_964463085.1). Taxonomy (GTDB): domain Bacteria; phylum Bacteroidota; class Bacteroidia; order Flavobacteriales; family Flavobacteriaceae; genus Aureibaculum. The sequence goes on from CAYXAZ010000018.1 coordinate 40,065, forward strand.
ACTCGGGATGCCTTGGGTCTGCCTGCCGCAGGCAGGGTTTCCGATTTCACCTTCCGCCTCTGGCGGAGTGAGGTCAAAACTTTTGGAGAAAGTTTTAGGTGAGGTGTAATAAATATCCCGAATTCTTGGGACGGTTTTTGTACATTTAGGTCAAGATAACTCCGATAACTATCGGGATGCCTTGGGGATAGTTCGTTTTAAGAAATTTATTTATTTGTTGCTTGTGCTTTTTTTTCTTTACGGATAATGATCTTTGAAATGGTAATACTCACTTGATATAATATCATCATTGGTATAGCTACTATAATTTGACTAATAACATCAGGAGGTGTAATGAGTGCTGATAGTATAAGTACTAATACTAGTGCATATTTTCTGTATTTTTTTAAAAACTCTGGAGTTACTAAGCCCATTTTTGTTAGAAAATAGATAATAATTGGCATTTCAAAAATTAATCCTGCTGATAATGTAGATGCTCTTAATAATCCGATATACGAACTTAAATCTATATTGCTGTGTACTTCATCTGCCACTCTATAAGCTCCTAAAAAGTTAATTGAAAGTGGTGTAATAACGTAATAACCAAATAAAATTCCTAAAAAGAATAAAAATGAAGAAATAATAATAAAACTCTTAGCATTTTTTCTTTCTTTAGGATATAGCCCCGGTTTTATAAACTTCCATATTTCCCACAGTATAAAAGGAAACGCTAAAATAAAGCCTGCAGTTATTGAGGTCCAGATATGAGCAGAAAATTGTCCTGCCATCGTTCGACTTTGTACTATAAACGGAATTTCATCAATACATAATCCTTGAGTGCCGAATTGTTGAGAGACTGAGCATAAAAAACGATAAGTAACAAATGAAGCATCTTTCGGCAATAAGATTATTTTATTAAAAATAAAATCTTTCATTGCAAAAGCAACCATTCCAAATGCTAATACAGCTAATGTTGAACGGATAAGTGTCCATCTTAAAATTTCAAGATGATTCAAAAATGACATTTCATTTTGATCTTTGGCCATATTAAATGATTCCTTCTTTTAATAGATCATGTAAATGTATAACACCTTTATAAGAGCCGTTTTCGGTTACTAATAGCTGAGCGATATTGTTATTTTCCATAATATCTAGCGCTTCTATAGCCATAGCATCAATATGAATGGTTTTTGGGTTTTTACTCATAATGTCTTTTGCAGTTTGCTCACTGATATTGAGATTGTTTTTAAGCATTCTTCTAATATCTCCATCAGTTATAATACCAATAAGGTTATTATTGTCAATAACGGCAGTTACTCCTAATCGTTTTTCAGAAATTTCAATAATTACATTGGTAATTGTTTCGTCTTTAGTTACTTTAGGAATGGCATTATTTTGTACTAGATCATTAACGCGTAAATAAAGTCGTTTACCTAAAGTACCTCCAGGATGATATTTTGCAAAATCTTTACTGGTAAAATCTTTCATTTCTAATAAGCAAACTGCTAAAGCATCACCCATAACCAATTGAGCAGTTGTACTGGTAGTTGGTGCTAAATTATTTGGACAAGCTTCCTGTTCAATAGTTGTATTTAAGATAAAGTCAGCTTGTTGTGCTAAATATGAATCAATATTACCGGTAATTGCAATAATCTTATTTGAATTTTTAATTAGAGGAATCAATACTTTAATTTCAGGTGTATTACCACTTTTTGAGATGCAAATGACAATATCGTCTTTTTGAATGATGCCTAAATCACCATGAATAGCATCAGCAGCATGCATAAAAATAGATGGTGTTCCGGTTGAATTTAGTGTAGCTACAATTTTTGAAGCGATATTGGCACTTTTTCCAATTCCGGTAACAATAACTCTTCCTGTAGAATTTAAAATAAAATTAACAGCATTTTCGAAATCCTTATCTAAAAAATGTATTAAATTCGCTATCGCTTTACTTTCAATAGAAATAGTTTGTTTAGCAATGTCTATTATATTTTTTTTTGTATTCAAAGGATGAAATTTTCTAAAATAAAATAAAGTTGTATCTTTAGTTGCAAATGTATTTAAAAATAATGAACTCGTATTGACTTTTTGTTTTGAATCGAGTTCCGAAGCCTCGGAAAGGCTTTAGTGACCTAATGAAATCATTTTTTAGTAGCATAGCCTTAGTTACGATATTCAAAAGAAGGTAAAATTAGGGCGCAAAATGTTGAATTCGTAGGTAATATAAAAATTGAATATGAGTTCACAGATAAATTAAAAATCAGAGTGACAAATTTGGACTTACACACAGCCTTAAAGAAATATTTTGGTTTTAGCCAATTTAAAGGACTACAAGAAGAAGTTATAAAAAGCGTTATTGATAAACACAATACTTTTGTTATTATGCCTACCGGTGGAGGTAAGTCTTTATGTTACCAACTTCCTGCTTTAGTACAAGAAGGTACTGCTATTGTTGTTTCACCATTAATTGCTTTAATGAAGAATCAAGTAGATGCTATTCGCGGTATTTCTACTGAAGAAGGTATTGCGCATGTATTAAATTCATCATTGAACAAAGGTGATGTTAACAAAGTGAAGAGCGATATTGAAAGTGGAATTACCAAATTATTATATGTAGCACCAGAGTCTCTTAATAAAGATGAATACATAGACTTCTTAAAGAATCAAAAAATATCTTTTGTTGCAATTGATGAGGCGCATTGTATATCTGAATGGGGTCATGATTTTAGACCAGAATATAGAAATCTTAAAAGTATTATTAAAAGGATCGATGATGTACCTATTATAGGGTTAACAGCAACTGCCACAGAAAAAGTACAAGAAGATATTTTAAAGAACTTAGAAATGACTGATGCGAATACCTTTAAAGCATCATTTAATAGGGCTAATTTGTTTTATGATGTTAGGTCTAAAACAAAAGATGTTGAAAAGGATATTATAAAATTTGTCAGAAAGTATACAGGCAAATCAGGCATCGTTTATTGCCTGAGTAGAAAAAAAGTTGAAGAGATCACTCAAATTTTACAAGTAAATGGTATCAATGCAGTGCCTTATCATGCCGGGTTTGATGCCAAAACCAGAGCTAAACATCAAGATATGTTTTTAATGGAAGATGCTGATGTTGTAGTTGCTACCATTGCATTTGGAATGGGAATTGACAAACCTGATGTTCGTTTTGTTATTCATCATGATATTCCTAAAAGTTTAGAAAGCTATTATCAAGAAACCGGTCGTGCTGGTAGAGATGGAGGCGAAGGATATTGCTTGGCTTTTTATGCCTATAAGGATATTGAAAAATTAGAGAAATTTTTATCTGGAAAACCGGTAGCAGAACAAGAAATAGGACATGCATTATTACAAGAAGTGGTTTCTTATGCAGAAACATCAATGTCACGGCGTAAATTTTTATTGCATTATTTCGGAGAAGAGTTTGATGATATAAGTGGTGATGGAGCTGATATGGATGATAATGTTAGAAACCCAAAAAGTAAAGTTGAAGCCAAAGATGAGGTTAAAATTTTATTGGAGGTTATTAGAGACACAAATCAGGAATATAAATCTAAAGAAATAGTAAATACATTAATAGGTAATTCAAATGCTTTATTAAAATCTCGTAGAACAGATACTCAATCTTTTTTTGGTATTGGTAAAAACAAAGAAGGCAAATATTGGATGGCTTTGATTCGTCAAGTATTGGTAGCAGGCTATATCTCAAAAGAAATTGAACAGTATGGAGTGTTAAAAATAACTCCTAAAAGTTTAGAATTTATTGAGAACCCTAGTTCTTTTATGATGACTGAAGATCATGATTATCACGATAGTGATAATGATAATATTATTACCAATGCAAAAGGTTCAGGAGGAAGTGCAGATGCACAATTAATGGCAATGCTAAAGGATTTGAGAAAAGATGTTGGAAAAAAACTAGGCGTACCTCCGTTTGTTGTCTTTCAAGACCCTTCTTTAGAAGATATGAGTTTTAAATATCCTATAACAGTTCAAGAACTTTCAAATGTGCATGGAGTAGGAGATGGTAAAGCCAAAAAATATGGTAAAGACTTTGTCGATTTAATTGCTAAATATGTTAAAGAAAATGAAATTACCAGACCAGATGATTTAATAGTAAAAAGTACAGGTAGTAATTCTGCTTTAAAGTTATTTATCATTCAAAATACAGATAGAAAGTTACCTCTAATTGATATTGCTAAATCCAAAGGGCTGAATATGGAAGAACTTACCAAAGAATTAGAGAGAATTGTGTATTCAGGCACAAAGATAAATATTGATTATTATTTAAATGATATGTTAGATGAAGATCAGCAAGAAGATATATTTGAATATTTTATGGAAGCTGATTCTGATAAAATTCAACTGGCTTTAGATGAATTTGATGGTGATTATGATGAAGATGAGTTGCGCTTAATGCGTGTAAAATTTATTAGTGATGTTGGTAATTGATATAATTCAATGATGTTTTATTTATAATTCAAACCCAAAACATATAATTATTTTTATTGTTGTTCGGTAAAAGACAAAAGACCGATTCGCTGTTAGATATTAGACTTAAGACTAAATTCTAACTGCCTGACAAACATCCAAGTAAAAAATTATATTTTTCATTATTCCTCAAAATTATTTATTCTTAAAAGCAAGGTCTCTTTTTAAAATATTGCTACATC
>CAYXAZ010000019.1:0-43561 GCA_964463085.1 uncultured Flavobacteriaceae bacterium
CTCAAAAATTTAAAAATTCTTGAGGTATTGTAAATAAAGGGATATGGTGAATAGGGTTTAATCCTCTCACTCCGACGGAATTAAAATTCTTTCAAACTTTGTTTGAAAGAATTTTTAATTTGCAACATACTCAATGAAAGATCATGAATGAAACGAATAATCCTCACATCAATCAATAAAAACCCTCAAGTGATTTCTAAGTTTATTTAGAAGCTACCAGAGGGCAATGTTAACTAATTTTTCATAACAATATCTTTTATAAGATATTATGTTTATAACAATTCAAACCTAACAATTACCTGATATAAGCCTTTATCGCCTAAATTGTCATAATACAGAACCTCTTTATTTTTGTTTTGATTATTATCACTTATAGTTATGATATCTCCAATCTTTTTATTGGTACTTTTAGCTACAAGTCCAGCCTTTTGTTTTGCATTTTCTATTGCCTTTTTTGCTAATTTTGTTGCTATATTTGAAGTTAATTTATAAACTACATATCTATTATAGATTTGTGTTCCATCAAGATTTACAGACAACAATTTCATATATTCTTTCTCAGACGTAGTTTCAAAAACAAACAGCTTTCCTTCTTTTCTAAAGCCAGTTGTGAGATATCCAAATCTGTCTTCATTCAATTTTTTAGTATCAAAATTAATTGCTGTTAATTTTTAAAATACTTTTCTGTTAGCGCATCTATTGTTGTAACTAAAGTATCAGTTGATGAACCTGCATGACTATCATATATAAGTTCTTTTGACACTATAACTTTTGCAATATATTTTTCTACAGGCTTTTCAAACTCAACAACACCTGTTACTTCTATGTATGATCTATTATCCTGAGCAAAGGTCATTGTTGTTATTGCTATAAAAACAATGAATAAAATTAATTTTTTCATGATATTTTATTTTAGTTTAAATGAGCTTAATATTCTTTCACCTATAGCTTTGTCCTTATCAGAATCAGACACACCACTGGTAAATGTTACGATATATGCCTTTTTATTCTTAATATAATAATGTTGACTCATCCCTTCCTTTTTACCAGAAAATACTACTTTATAAAAATCATCACCAGTATCTGATTTCATTTTTTCCTTTTTTAGGATATTTGGATAAACGGTTTTTACTTGATTTATAGCGGCTTTAACATATGCATCTAAATCAATATTATCGTTAGGTAAATTTTCAATAACTGTATTCACACTCTGTGTAACCTTATCTGTATCAGAATCTGATGGAGAAGTCAATATAAATACTGTGCCCTCTGTCCCTGATCCATCTACAGTCCAGTTCTTTGGATATTCAATTGAATACTCTGATTTATCAAGTGTTTCCCAATCTTTGTCAACTTTTACAGTGTTTTCAGTTGATGATAACTCATCGCTTTCTTTCTCCGTTTTTTTACAAGCATTTAGTGTAATTATTAATATACAGATTCCAATTATTGTTATTAGTTTTTTCATGATAGTTTAATTTAAAATAATTATTGTTTAAAAGAGATTACTTAGGCATATATAAAAGACTCTAGTCAACCAACCCTAACTCTAAAAGAATAAAATATATACACTTTTAGTAATCTCTTAATTGCTATTTAGGCAACTGTAAACATAAAAGATGCAATAATCATCCATGCGCCTACTATGAGACCTAATACACCTAATTTACCTTGTTTTGGTGCTATTTTTGCTCTTATTTTCTCAGCTTTCTCTTTTGCTGCTTCATTGTTTGATAACAACATTTTATTTATAAGTCCGTAACCTAGCATAAATCCTAATCCGGCTTCTACTATACTACCCGCTAGTAAAGTACTCCACCACATTGGAGCTGATGTTAACCAACCCATATTTAAAAAAGCAGTAATAATACCCCATACTCCCCAGAAGCAGAATACAACTCCTATCCAACCTTGATAGGGTGCTACTTTTTCTAATAATTCTTTAGCGTTTGGTTTTTTCGAAAGTATTAGCGATGGTACTGCTATAATACTTAATAAGATGAGTGAAATTCCGTAAATCATAATGTAAATTTTTAAGCTTGTCTCACTGACAAGATGAGTTAATATTTATTATACTATTAGTTGTCAATGTTTTTATTAGTTATGAATTATTGACAGTACAAAAGTGAAGCATTATCTTTAGGTAAAACATACCTTAAACCGTGAAAATGTTATCCCTGAAAACTGGGTGTTTGAAGTTGGGAGACCAAAGACTGAAGTCTGGTGATTAGAGGTTAGAGGAAAAAGAGAAGAGAGAAGAGAGAAAAGAAAAAAGACAGGAGATAGAAGAGACCAAAGACAGGAGATAAAGAAAAATACAGACAGATTGCTACACTTTGCCCTGTCTAGGGCATCTCGACTTCGCTCGATATAAACTTCGTCGAAAGGCTCGCAAAGACGTATTAATAACTATATATTATGTTTACCTTACTAATCTACCAAACCAAGTTTTATAGCATATTTAGTAAGACCGGCAAGATTACGTACATTAAGTTTAGAGATAAGGTTTTTACGATAACTTTCTATAGTGTGTTTACTTAAAAAAAGCTGGTCGGCTATTTCTTGTGTAGTATGTTCTAAAGCTATTAGTTTTAAAACATCTTTTTCTCTTTGTGTAAGTGTCTGTAGTGTTTCTTTTTCTTTTGTAAAAACACTCTTCATATAAGCTTCTTTTATAATATTGGAAAAGTATTTTTCACCATTTAAAATAGTTGATATTGCTTTAAGTAACTCCTCTTTTTCAGCATTTTTTGGTACATAACCATCAACGTCATTTTTTATAAGCGTATCTATCATTGCAGTATCAATATGCATACTTACTACCAATACTTTTATATTTGGGTTGGTTTGCTTTACCGAATTATTTAATGTTATCCCGTCAACTTCAGGCATGCTGATGTCTGTAATGATCAGATCAATTTTTTTAGTGGGATTGATACTTACATACTTTATAACATTTTTCCCTGAATTTGCAGTCAGCAATATATTATACTCATCTTTTGTTGACAGAATACTTAGTACTCCGTCTAAAAACATTTTGTGATCGTCTGCTATTATTATATTATAAGTCATATTTATTAATTATTCTCAAAAATAGTTAAAACTATACACTATAGTTTGTTATAAATTCCAATAAACAAATTCCAAAATCCAAATTAGGGAAAGATCATACCTGTTTTTGAAATTTGAGTTTTGAAATTTAATTTTTATACGTTTAATAATTCTTATTTATCATATATGATAACTGAATTTATTAAACCGGTATATCTATATCTATTACAGTACCTCGGTTTGGTAATGAATCTATATTCATTGTTCCGGATAACGTATCTAATCTATTTTTAATATTGTTAAGCCCAATTCCTTTTTTGCTATTTTGTACATTAAACCCAATACCGTCATCTTCAAAAAGGAGTTTTAAAGTATTATCTAATTTATTAAGATGAATGTCTATATGACTTGCTTTTGCATGTTTAAATGCATTTGTCAATAGTTCTTGAATTATTTTATAGAGCTCTACCTTCAACTTTTCGGCAATAGCATTAACTTCCTTTTCGGGATGTGGACTAAATGTGATATTGGTTTTATTATCTTTTTCAATATTTTTAATATATTGGGACACTAAAGTTGTAAAAGCATTTTCATTAAACTTTTTAGGCGTTAAATTATGGGAAAGATCTCTTACCTGATTATAAGTATCATCTATTTGCTTTGCAATTAGCTGATAATTTTCATTGTCTTTAGCAGTATTAGATAACTGTAATTTTATACCTGCCAGGCTTCCTCCAATACTATCATGTAGTTCTTGCGCTATACGTTTGCGCTCTTTATCCTGCCCTTCAATATCTGCTTTGATAAGTTCTAATTCTTGATCTTTTAATAAACCACTTACTTTTTGCTGATTAATTTCTTCTTGTATTTTATTTAATTTACTCTGCGTTTGCAATTTTTGATAATACATATATAGCAATGCAACTACCGGAACCAATATCACTAAAAAACCAATTAGAAAATTCATCTTTAATGCTTTCTGCCGATTAATTTCGCTTTCTTTTTTAATATGTTCTTTTTCTAAAAGGTGTATTTGATTTTCTTTTTGAAGTGTATTATATTGAACTTCTAATTCATTAATCTCTTTTTTATTTTGATTTTGTTGTATTCTATTAGAGATATTTAAATATTGGGTCATTACATTATAAGCATTCTTATAATCTTCTTGTGCCAGGTAAACCCTTCTAGTATTTTGTAGTATTGTTTTTTGATATTCAAAATTATTCCATTGAATAGCATTGATATAAGCTGTAGATAACGCCATATGGGCATTATCGTATTGTTTCAAAATAAAATACAATCCTCCTATCTTATTTTGGGCTTTGAAATACAAATCATAGAACCCTCTAGTTAAGGCTTCATCTTTTACCGAATTATAATAGTTAAAAGCTGTACTATAATTTTTTAGTTCTTCATCAATAATACCTAATTGGATTTCAGATGTCAATTGGTCTTTACTATAGGAGTTTGACCTGTAAAAAATTACGGTTTTTGTATATTCTTTTTGAGCATCTTTTAAATTACTTTGTACTAAATATATATCGCCTAAACGTTTATAAATATCGTGCTCTAACTTTACATTTAGTGTATTATTTAAACATTCATTATACAGGTCAATGGCTTCAGTATATTCTTTTCTTAAAAAATGAACGATCCCTATTCCGAACTTATGAGTATAAAATAAATGTTTATCCGTTAGGTTCTCGGCATAGCCAACACCTTTGATATGCCATTTTAAAGCTTCATCAATTAAGCCTTCCTTTCTTTTACCAATTGCAATGATATTAGCTGCTAAACTTAAAAAGTAATTTTTATCATTCTTTAAGCTTTCATTCAATAGATAATTGCCATAAAAATTTATAGAATCTGTATTCCCTTTTTCTATATGAAAATTAGCCAACTCAATAATGGCATCTCCTCTATCATCAAAGTTAGTTGCATTCTTTATTTTTTTTAATAAGGTGTCATTTGCTTTTTCAGGACTCACTCCAAAGGCAGTAAAACCAGTCGTTTTTGAGTCAGGTTGAGGGAGTTGCGTATCATCAATATCATTTTGTGCATGAGTTATCCCAAACAAAAAAATAAAAATTAAAGAAGTGTTTTTTAAAACTCTTTTTATCATATTATAAATTAAGACAGAATAATTCATGTCAATCTGTCACAAAGGTAATTGATTTTTAACTTCTTAAACTTAATTTATATTTTTTAGAACTGATATCGCAACCCCAAAGCAATATCCAAATCTAAATCATTATCGCCAAAATCATTGACAATACCAAACTCAGGTCTAAAGTCTAAAGAGATCAATAGCGGAATATCAAAATTATATTCTATTCCTATATCTCCTACAGCATTGACAAATAAACCATCATCAATATTTACATTTGTTTTATTATTCCAACTTCCAATTCCAGCTCCAAAACCGGCATACCAATTAAAATTACCATCAATATTCCAGACCCATTGGTAAATTCCACTCAATTTCCAAGCATCGTAATTTTTATTGTCTCTAAAGCCTAGGTCTAATTCAAATCTATTGATGTCTCCCATTCTTTTTTGATAAGATATTTCTACTCCAAATCCATCATTATCACCTGTTCTAATACCAATGGCATGCGATGAAATTTCTTGAGCTGATACATTAAAAATAAAACCTGTTAACAAAACAATTGCAATGACTAATTTTTTCATAAAAAATATTTTAATTAATATATAATTTTAAACTAATCAACAACTACAATTATTATGCCTTACCTTATAAACTTGTAAACAATTTTATTTTTATCGACTAACAAAATCATTATTCAACTATTACCTTAATTCCGCAAAAGTATTCTACTACAAAACCAAACTGTACATCATTATTGGGAATGCTCGTAAAAACTTACTCACCATAACGAGTGATATGTCTGTGTTACTTTTTTCTGCGCTACGCCAAAACTAACATACATTTTGGCTTTTCATAACGAACACTCTTGCGGATTTAAGGTATTATAAAACTTGACTATAATTGTATTATAAAAAATTATAAATAACCACTATATAAAGATATTAAATACCATAAATTTGTATTATTAAAAAAGATAAAAATATGTCAGATACTATAGAAAAAATAAAATGTTTAATTATTGGTTCTGGTCCTGCAGGATATACAGCAGCCATCTATGCAGCAAGAGCTGACTTAAAGCCTGTAATATATACAGGTATGGAACCAGGTGGGCAATTGACAACCACAACAGAAGTTGATAATTATCCCGGTTACCCAGATGGTGTAGATGGTACAGTAATGATGGAAGATTTTAAGAAACAAGCAGAGCGTTTTGATGCTGAAGTACGTTTCGGTCTAGCCACTAAAGTAGAATTTGATGATACCCTTGGCGGAACTCATAAAGTAACTATTGATGGCACTAAAATAATTGAAGCCGAAACTGTTATTATTTCTACCGGAGCAACTGCCAAATATTTAGGATTAGAAAGTGAAGAACGATTAAAGGGTGGTGGTGTTTCTGCATGTGCTACCTGTGATGGTTTTTTTTACAGAGGTCAAGATGTTATTGTTGTTGGTGCTGGTGATACTGCCGCAGAGGAAGCAACTTTCTTAGCTAAACTATGTAAAAAAGTAACGATACTAGTACGTCGAGATGAGATGCGTGCATCTAAAGCAATGCAACATAGAGTCAAAAATACTGCAAACCTCGAAATTTTATTCAATACTGAATTAGATGAAGTTTTGGGTGACACTGTTGTGGAAGGTGTTAGAGTTGTTAATAATCAAACTAAAAAGAAGCATGATATTGAGGTTACCGGAGTATTTATAGCCATTGGTCATAAACCAAATACTGAATTATTTAAAGATATTTTAGATATGGATGAAACCGGTTATTTAATAACCCAAGGTAAATCTACTAAAACCGGCAAACCCGGAGTTTTTGCTGCCGGTGATGTTCAAGATAAAGAATATAGACAAGCTGTTACTGCAGCAGGAACAGGTTGTATGGCGGCGTTAGATGCTGAACGTTATTTAGCAGCTTTAGAAAGTTAATTGTTCCTCACCCGAAACTGCAAAAAGCAGTTCCGGCCTCTCCTAAGGAGAGGTAAATCGGAAATCCCAAGGAAAATTTATAGGTTAAACAAAAGAGGCTGTCCTTAAAAATGAACAACCTCTTTCAACAAAAAAATGGAAAAACAACTCAGTTTTAAGCCAAATTAACTATTCTGTCTATTGCGTATACTTCCAGAAGAAGAACTATTCTCTTGAACATTTTTAGGGTTACCAACGTATCTAATATCACCACCACTGGTAGCTTTGGCATTTAAACTATTGGTAACATTAACATATACATCAGCACCACTGGTTACTTTAGCAGTACAAGTTTCTGTTTCTAGGTCTTGAGCTTTAATGGTGCTACCGCTAGTAGATTTAGCTGTAAAATTTTCAGCTTTTCCTTTTAATCTGGCATCTGCACCACTGGTTGTACTACATGATAGATCTGTTACATTCAATTCTAATCTAACATCGGCACCACTAGTGACCCTTATTTTAAAATCTTCTGCCTCAATAGTGTTCTCTGATCTAACTTCTGCCCCACTTGTAGCAACTATTTCATTAATTGATTTTGCAGTTACAAATACTTTTCTAGACTTTGCACTCCAAATGTTTTTCTCTGCATAGATATGTAAAACACCATCTTTCACTTCGGTTAAAATGAGTTCATGTAAGTTTTCATCTGCTTCTAAAGATAATGACACATCATCATCTATTGTTAAATACACATCTATGCCCTGACTCACATCTATAGCATCAAAATTTGATGAGATATTACGTTGTTGAGTTATGACGTTACGGTTTCCTTTTACGCCATCAAAAAAACAAGAAGTTGTTGTTATTAGAAGGAGTAATACTGCTGAAAGTTTAATTAGTATTTTCATCGTTAATATATTTTAAATTATTATTCAAATTTGATTAGAACTACCCTTGTTAAATAATATTTGTTACTCAAGTGTCATAATACTGTGACGAATTGTTTGTTGATTTGGTTTCTTCATATTCTATATATTATTAATTAGGAGATTTATGATTATAACTGAGTACCCTTTTTAATAACCACTTATCATCTTTAAGTATCCATAAATGCGTAAAATAAGCAGTACTCGTTCTTATTTCTTTTTCATAAAAATTATGTCTTCCTTTTTGAATGGCTCCATATATTTCACTATCATTCTTCATCAAAGGAAATACTTCCAGTGTCCCATTGATTAATTCTCTACGAAGTTTATGAGGTGACTTACACAAACCATTTTTTGTGTTCTTTATAAAATCGTCTTTTCCTTCTAAAACACCAGACTTGTCATGGTAAAACTCAAAGTCATCATTTATTAATTGTGCTAAAATTTTTAGGTTACAAGTATTAAAGCTTGAGTCAAAAATTAAGCTGTCTTTTACTTTTAAAGTTTTAAAAAGTTCTGATGATTTTTGAACCTGAGCTGTAATATTTGTAATAGATAGAACTAGAAAAATGGCACTAATAATCTTAAAAAACACTTTCATATCTTATTTAATTCTGAGTCCGTTAGAGTCAATTTTAATTTCAGCTTTTTTTCCATCATCATTAATCTTCATTTCAAATCCATCCTTATCTATATTTACATTAACACCATCTTTTTCGTCATTATCATTTATTTTAATTTCTAAGCCATCTTCATCAATATTTATTTTAACACCTTCGTCGTCGTCGTCTGTTTTCCAAAAATCAGTGTCTTTACAATCTAAACATTCCAAACCATCATTGGTCATCTTAAAATAATGTTTACCCATATCTCCTCTATATATATCCTGAACAGTTTTTATTCTATAATCTAAAAATGTATGGGTAGATTCATCAAGATATATAATTTGATTTTCGGGTATATACAAGGTTATTTTTACTTCTTGATTTTTAAATGCCGTTTTAGTATCTGTTAAAAAATAATTATCTAATGACAATGTATTACCTGATCTTGTAAAATCATATTCTACTTTCTTAGCATTATCACGGGCAACCAATCGGGTTCTACCATGGGCTTCTTTTCTAACTTTAACATAGGCTTCTGTACTATCTGATTGTTTAATATCTACCCATAATTTATTTGAATAAAACTTTGCAACATCATTTGCATCTAATACTTTTCTAAATCTTGAATTATGTCTATAATGTTTATAATCAGAAAGAGTTTCATTATCTACTAATTTAATTGTTATGGTATCTGTTGACATCATTACAAGCTCATTCTTCTCAATAGTTGATCCTTCTCTGGCAAATTCTGCACCTTGTTTAACACCAATATAAATAGCTGATAATAAAGCAATTATCCAAACACCTAAGAATACAAACTTAGCTGTTCTACTTAAGATTTTTGATTTACTTGACAAGATGAATAATCCTAAAACGAAGAGCATTAAAAATGGAATTCCCACTAAAATCAATACTAATAATGAGATGATCCAAATAGGAGCACCAGTTACATTCATGATTTGAAAATCACTGTCAAATAAATAATCAGCGCCCATAAAGTCAACTGCACCTGCAGTAAATAAACTAATAATCAATCCTATAAGTACAGCAATAGATACTATGATTAAAAGCACACCAATAAACTTACCAATAACCATAAAAAAGGTTACTATTATTTTACCAATTACATCAATAAGATCATGCAACCCAGATCTGGATTTTTTATCTTTCCTTCTTAATTGTTTTTTTTTTAATGAGTCTGAAACATTATCATAACCTTCTTTTACAGCATCAGTAACATCACTAGCTACCCCTTTAACTCTTTCAGATACATCTTCAAACTCAGCTCTAATTTTTTTTTCGATGTTAGAAATGTTTACAGCTTCACCTTCCATTTGTAATTTTTCGGCAGTAGTGTTTGCTTCAGGTAATAATATCCATAAAATAGGGTATGCTATAAATCCAAATCCGGCACCAAAAGCTGCAATTAACCAAGCTAATCTGATCCAAATTACATCAACATCAAAATAATGTGCAATACCTGATGAAACGCCACCTAAAAACTTATCTTCACCATCTCTATATAGTTTCTTATGTGAAGTCTTTCTACTATAATTTTTACCAGAATCATCTGTAAATAGTTCTTCATCAACCATATAATCTTCCGGTTGCCCCATAATAGCGATAATTTCATCAATATCTGATTCGCTTACTACTTGGCGAGCATCTTTAATACGTTCTGAAAGTAATTCACCAATACGCAATTCTATATCAGCAATTATTTCATCTCTTCCTTTTGGGTCGTCACTTAAAGAACGACGGATAGCATCTAAATATCTTTTCATTTTTTGATAAGCAATTTCATCAATATGAAAAAAGATTCCTCCTAAATTTATATTTATTGTTTTGTTCATTTTTTCGTTGGTTTTTTGCTAGTTACTGCATTGACAGATTTTACAAGATCTGTCCAAGTTGTATTTAATTCTTTTAAAAATAATCTTCCTGTTTCGGTTAACTCATAATATTTTCTTGGCGGACCAGATGTAGACTCTTCCCAACGATAGCTAAGCAAACCAGCATTTTTTAACCGTGTTAATAAAGGATAAATAGTGCCCTCAACCACAAGCAGCTTTGCGTCTTTAAGATTTGAAAGAATTTCATTAGTGTAAGCATCTCCATGTTGTAAAATGGAGAGTATACAAAACTCTAACACGCCTTTTCGCATCTGCGCTTTTGTGTTTTCTATTTTCATGTGTTCATTTTTATTAACTAATTATTGCTACAATTATATTCACAATATAAATTAGTATTGTTGTTAATATTGCTATCATCTTCAGTGGTTTTTAGCTTGTGGTTTGTTGAGTTATTTATTTTACAAAATTTATGGTCAATGGATATTTATACACTTCACCTCTACTGGCTTTTATTGCTGCTATAATTACAAGTGCAAACTTTAGTATCGTAATAACAGAAATGACAGAGGCAATACTCAAAAATCCAAAAAGATGGTTAAAATCAAAATGGAAATTGAGGTTATCAAAATCATCAATATGTCTCATATGATTAAAAAAAGAACCAAAAGCAAATGGAAATGCGATCATACCCAATATAAAAAGATACATCGTATAACTTAGATTAAAGTTTACCGCTTCTTTACCATTATCATCTAAATAAACACTTTTGTCTTTATTAACCGACCACATAATAAGCGGGCCTAATATACTGCCAAAAGGAAAAACAAAGCTTAAAAAAGCTGATAAATGAATTAAAAATGAAGTGTTCTTTTCGTTTTGAGTCAACATAGTTTTGATTTTTATAGTACTTGACAATGCAAATATATAGATAAAAACTAATACTATGCAATACAAAGTACTAAATTTTAACATTTATTTAACATTTTGACTGTGCTCAGTGCAAGCATTTTAAAACTATTACAAACTCTTTACTATCAATTAAAACAGGCTATACCGAAAGGTTCTGTACAAGTAATTAGATTTGATAATTTTTACTAACTTGTGGCAAAATATTTTTACATGTCAAAATTTTCTGTCAAAAACTTAAATAAATTTTTGTTATTTAAACTTCCTTCTGCTTATTTTTCAGGTGTAAGAGTCAAATCAATTAACGAGAATGAAGCTATAGCAACGGTAAAACATAAGTGGATAAATCAGAATCCTTTTAAATCACTGTACTGGGCAACTCAAGGTATGACATCTGAACTTGCTACCGGAGTTATAGTAATGAAACAAATAGCCCAAAGTGGTAAAAAGATATCAATGTTGGTAACTCATCAACAAGGTACATTTACTAAAAAAGCCGTAGGTAGAATAAATTTTATCTGTAAAGATGGAGAAGCTGTAAAAGCTGCAATAGATAAAACAATTGCTACAGGCGAAGGTGAAACCATTATCATGACTGCTGAAGGTTTTGATGAGCAAGGTGATTCAGTTTCTAAATTTGAATATACTTGGGGATTGAAAGTTAAAAAATAGTGATGAATTTAGATTTATGAGTTACGATTTATTGAATTTTAAATAAATACATGTAACAAAACACCAAACAACTCAACAAATAAACGTATAAACTCCCGATAGCTATCGGGATAAACAAAAACAATATGACCTCACACGAAATAGATTACAAAATTTACGGAGAAGAAATGCAATTTGTTGAAATTGAATTAGATCCTCAAGAAAGCGTTGTAGCCGAAGCAGGTAGTTTTATGATGATGGATAGTGGTATTAAAATGGACACCATTTTTGGTGATGGCTCCGGACAGACCCAGGGAGTTTTAGGTAAACTTTTTTCTGCAGGAAAACGATTATTGACAGGGGAGAGTTTATTTATGACCGCCTTTTTAAATAATGGTCAAGGCAAAAAGAAAGTATCTTTTGCTTCGCCTTATCCGGGAAAAATAATCCCGATAGATCTTACTAATTTTAATGGAAAGTTTGTCTGTCAAAAAGATGCTTTTTTATGCGCAGCTAAAGGTGTAGCAATAGGTATTGAATTTTCTAAAAAATTAGGTAGAGGCTTATTTGGTGGTGAAGGTTTTATCATGCAAAAACTGGAAGGTGATGGTCTTGCATTTATGCATGCCGGGGGCACTGTAGCTAAAAAAGAATTACAAGCCGGCGAAACTTTAAAAGTAGACACAGGTTGTATTGTAGGTTTTAGCCAAACCGTAAATTATGATATTGAATTTGTTGGCGGTATAAAAAACACCATATTCGGTGGTGAAGGACTATTTTTCGCTACACTTCAAGGACCGGGAACAGTCTATGTTCAATCATTACCATTTAGCAGATTAGCGGGAAGAATTATTGCATCTTTACCAAGAACCGGAGGTAAAAGTAAAGGTGAAGGTAGTATCCTTGGAGGAATCGGAGATATATTAGATGGTGATAATCGGTTTTAATGTCATTACGAGGAATCTTTTGACTGTCAATAAAGGTAGGCAAAAGTGAAGTGGTAATCTCTATGTTTGAACAAATTATTCTAGTAAATTTTTAATTTGTTTTTGCAACGACAATTTGAAAGCACTTGTCATTCTGAGTGAAACGAAGAATCTCAAAAAAAGATTCTTCACTCCACTATGTTCCGTTCTGAATGACAACAATTAAAAATATCAACTAACAAAAATAATTTAACATGAAAAAAATTCTTTTCCTTTTAGCTTTAAGCTCAACATTAAGCTTTTGTCAACAAAAGTCAACTAGTGAAACAGAAATTTTATGGGATACCTATGGCGTACCACATATTTATGCCGATAATGAATATGATTTACATAAAGCCTATGGATGGGCACAAATGAAAAACCATGGGAATCTTATATTAAGGGTTTATGGTGAATCTAGAGGGAAATCAGCTGAATATTGGGGTACAAATTTTAAAAGAGATAAGATGTTGCATTTGATGAACTTACCCACAACTGCAGCAAGAACCTATGATAATTTAACAGCCAAAGAAAAATTATTGATTGAAGCATTTACTGAGGGTATTAATGATTATGTAGCTGCAAATCCGACTAAAATTGATGATAAATACAAAGTAGTATTACCTGTAAAACCAGTAGATATTCATGCACATATGCTTAGAGGTGTCTACTATGAATTTTTAGCTGATAATGAATTCAATAAAAGTCAACAATGGAAAAAAGGTTCAAATGCCTGGGCAATAGCACCAAAAAATACAAAAAACGGAAATGCACTATTGTTGGCAAATCCACATTTACCTTGGTCTGACAACTATGCATCCTATAAATTTTTTGAAGCCCATTATAACTTGAATGGTAAAAATTTGTATGGAGTTACATTGATTGGATTTCCTATTATAAGTATCGCATTTAATGACCATTTAGGTTGGACACATACAGTTAATACTTTAGATAATACCGATCTATACGAACTAACATTAAAAGATGGAAAATATTTATTAGACGGTAAATATCTAGATTTTAAAGTTGAAACCAACATTCTAAAAGCAAAACAGGAAGATGGAAGCTTGAAAATTGACACTTTAATTAGAAAGGTTTCTAAACACGGTGTTGTTGTCTCTGAAAAAGGAAACAAAGCATTGGCGCTTCGTTTTCCGTATATGGAAAATCCGCCTCACGTTCTTCAGCAGTGGTATGATATGGGACAGGCAACAAATTTTAACGAATTTGAAACTGCTTTAAAACAAAATGCAGTTGGATTATTTAATGTTATTTATGCCGATAAAGCAGGAAATATATTTTATTCCTTTTTAGGAAATCTCCCTGATAAAAAAGGAGAATGGAAAGATTGGAGAAAAACAGTATCTGGTGATACAAGTGATTTGATTTGGAATACATATCATACTTATGATGAGTTTCCTAAATTATTAAATCCAAAAAGTGGATGGTTACAAAATGCCAATGAAGGACCATTTACTTCAACAATTCCTCAGGAAATTGATTATGAAGCCTATGATAAAGATATTTCTATAAATAATATGGGTTTTAGACCTCAACAATCTGCAAGTTTATTACTCAATAAAAAAGACTTGACAATTGAAGAACTAATAACTTTAAAACATTCAACAAAATCTTCTCTTTTTGAACGTATTAAAGATGATATTGAAGGGTTGAGAAAAATAAATAAAGACAGTTTAACTACTGTTGCCTTAGATGTATTAAAAAACTGGAATGGTGAATTTAATGCCGATAGTAAAGGTGCAGTGCTGTTTATAAATCTGTTTTTCTCATTAGATAGAGGTAATTTATTTAAAGAAAAATGGTCAGCAAAAAAACCATTGACCACACCTGACGGATTTAAAAGCCCTGAAACTGTCTTAGCAACTCTCAAAAGTGTTTCTGAGAATATGATTAAAACGCTGGGTACTTTAGAAATTTCTTATGGTGCTGTATTCAGAATCAAACTAGGCGAATATGAAATACCTGCAAATGGAAGCTTTGGTAGTCTAGGCGTATTTAGAACCTTGGCATTTTCAAAAGGAAAAGATGGTAAATATTATGCTTTTCATGGTGATGGCTATGTTTGCGCTACTGAGTTTGGCGATGAAATAAAAGCAAAAGTAATTTTAGGATATGGTAATGCCAGCCAACCCGGTAATAAACATGTTGGTGATCAATTAGAGCTGTTTTCAAAAAAACAATTGCGTGATGCATGGATTAAAAAGAGTGATATTGAAGCTCATTTAGAAGAACGAGAAATTATAGAGTAAGGGTTTTACTCAATTACGTCTTTGCGAAGGAATTCTGATTACTATCGGAATGACTGTGGCAATCTCATTCTCTTTTTTAACAAAGATATTATTATAAATTATTGCCTTCACAAATCTAAAGGAAGGAATGACAGGTTATTCTTTACTCTTAATATCAGTAATAAATGCTTCTAATTTTTTACCATATTTAGAAGCTTTTACTTTAGGTGTTAAAGTGTTATTAATGGTATCTAACAATGTAATATTGGCATCAAATAATTCGGTCAATGCTAAATAAGGTGCAATCTCATTATCTGGATGATTTACAGCAAAATTGGTAGTATAATAATATCTTCTTTTGACCAAACCATTAATTAAGTTTCTTACTGAGTCAATTTTAATAGAATCTTGAGATCCTTTAACTTCAAAGTCAGCCTTGATCAAATCTAATCGTTTATCATTGAACTTACGTTTCATTTCATTGTACTCATCTAATAATTGCTGATTTGTAAGTCCGTTAATGGTTGCCCCAAATTGAAACTTTTCTAATTTTGTGTTTATAGTAATTGTTCCTTTTTCACCAAAAAAAGAGATCTGTTTACTAGGCGATTTATCTAATGATAAAAAATAAAGTTCAGGACTTTCGACTTCATCCGATAAGATAAATGTATTTACCCCATCTAAAGCAATTGAATCAACAGTAACTGCCAAAGTATCTTTCATTTTTTGTAAATACAAGATGCCTTTTTTAAGGTTTTTAACTTCTCCTTGCACAAACATTGTATTTTCTTTTTTATCACTACAAGCAAAAACTATAATGCTGATAACAAAAACTACTACTATTTTTTTCATTAAAATTAATTATAAATTCAAGGTGCAAATATAGTTTTTATATATAAATATAAATCCTTCGGGTTCTTAAATTCAATTCGACTTATCATTAATCTTGAAGGGGTTTAATGTTTAAAAAAAATCGTTAATGTTTAGATACGACCTCGCCGGGGTCGAATATTATTGTTTATTATCATTCTATAAATATGTGAATCCTTCGGGTTCTTATGATAAATTCTACTTATTTTTCAATCCAATCAAATAGATATTCATCTTTATAATCAATCTTAAATTTTTTAAGAAAATCTACATATTCCTCCTTAAATGTCTTTATTTTATGATGCTCTTTCTGATTCTTAATATACATGATTACATTATCTAAAGCTGAATGACTATAAGAAAATGCTCCATACCCTTCTTGCCATTCAAATTTATACTTGGTAAATTGTTTTTCTTTAATAAATGCATTTGATGATTTTTTAATTTCTCTGACTAAATCGGACAAACAACAAGAAGGTTTCATTCCTATAAAAATGTGAATGTGATTTGGCATTCCGTTAATGGCTAACATTTTCTGTCCTTTATTTTGAACAATTCCTGTGATATATTTATACAATTCATCTTCCCAAGAAGAACTGATGAGGCTATTTCTGCCTTTTACAGCAAAAACAATTTGGATATATATTTGAGAAAATGTACTTGACATAATGTGAAATATATAATGAACTCATCTTGATTTTTTCTATTTCCTAAAAAATGATTGAAATTCGCCCATATTTTGTTACTTTTCTTATGTGTAGCTCTGCTATACCTTACAAAAAGTGCCTCATCTGCGCAAATTTCATCTCATTTTCGGTTAAAAACAAAAAGTCAAGATGAGTTCATTGACTATATCAATAGTATGGTATATTCTTTGTTCTTAATCCCAAAGGGATTTAATATTTATAAAACGTTACTCTTTAATGTTGGATTCGACCCCTTCGGGGTCGCATACCCATATTCTTTTTCAATCTATAAATATGTGAATCCTTCGGATTCTTTTTATCAATTCAATTTTGTTGCTTTTTCACTATAAATATGTGAATCCTTCGGATTCTTTTTAATTAACGTTTTCTTAATTGCATACTGCTACAGAAAACTGCTAAATAAATACTAATTATTGCGCAACTATTTGCATTAAAATGGTACAACCAATAGCCGCAATTGTACCTACTGCATAGCCAACAACTGCCAATAAAACACCTACTGTTGCTAATGACGGATGAAAAGCAGCCGCTACTATTGGGGCTGAAGCTGCACCACCAACATTGGCTTGACTACCCACAGCTAAAAAGAAATACGGTGCTTTAATGAGTTTAGCTACTATAATTAATAATATAGCATGTATAGTCATCCAAACTACACCAATTGCAATTAAACCTAAATTATCAAAAATTATGGTAAGATCCATTTTCATACCAATGGATGCTACTAGAATATAGATAAAAACACTTCCAATTTTACTAGCGCCGGCACCTTCATAGTATTTTGCTTTTGTAAAGGATAGTAATATGGCAATTGTAGTAGCTAAACTTATCATCCAAAAGAATTGTGAACTTAAGAAAGTAAAAATATTTTTAGTGGTTTGGTTTTGCAATCCATTGACAAAATCGTCAAAAAAGTTACTTAAATAATCAGCACCAAAATGTGAAAAACTAACTGTACCAAATGCGATAGCCGCAATAATCATCAAATCGGTTAAACTCGGATTTCGTTCTACCTTTTTTGAATACGTTGATACTTTTTCTTTTAGGGTTTCAATAGCCGAAGTATCAGCTTTTAACCACTTATCAATACGTTTTGATTTACCAATACCTATTAATATAATAGCCATCCAAATATTGGCAACAACAATATCTACAAATACCATTCCGCCATATAATTTTTGATTATAACCATAAATTTCAAGCATTGCAGTTTGGTTTGCTCCTCCTCCAATCCAGCTTCCTGCTAAAGTTGCTAATCCTCTCCAAACAGCATCAGGCCCTGCCCCGCCTACGGTTTCAGGCGATACCATTGAAATTAATAGAATAGCTATTGGACCGCCAATAACAATTCCTATAGTTCCTGTAAAAAACATAGCCAATGCTTTCCAACCTAAATTAAAAACAGCTTTTAAATCGATACTCAAGGTCATTAATACCAATGCTGCCGGCAATAAGTATCGGCTTGACATAAAATATAATCTGGAAGAATGTTCAACAACCTCACCTGTGTCTGTTGTTGTCTGCCAATCTGGAGCTATTAAACCTAAAGTTGTAAATAAAGCAGGCACCATATATGCCATAAATAAAGCGGGTACTATACTATAAAATTTTTGCCAAAAGCCTTCTTTTTTAGATGATGTATAGAAAATAAAGCCTAAAGCTATCATTAAGAGTCCGAAGACGATAGTATCATTGGTGAAAATTGGGGCTGTGTTCATGAGTTACTTTTATATTACAAAGTGTGAAAATACCATTTTTTATCTTCATTCATTTTGACCTTTTAAAAAAACTCAAAAAAAAATATGAATAAAAAATTTCTTGAAACCGACTATCCCTGAGGCAAGCCGTCGGGGGAATTTATAGATTTAAATATTTAACCAATAGGTAAATTTAATAAGTAATGCTCTTGTTCTAGGAGAAAAATCATTTGTATTATAGTTATCATTATACACTATAAATAAATCTGACAATGGTTTAAAACGCCATTGTAATCTTGTATTGATGCCAAAATTTTCTCTTTGACTACTATATTGTATAAATGTTGACCAAAATAACTTTTTAGTGAACGTCACATCTGTCTTAGGCCCTATCAACCAAATAGAGGCATCCGAATATGGGTTTGGTAGGTTAATCTTATCATAATTTACTTGCGCAGATGCAAAAAAGTAAGGTTGTAATCGCCAGCGAAATTGTCCTTCAAAAGAAAATTTATCTCCATTATAAAACTTACCTATTGATGATTCTACTGTATAAGAGAATTTTTTTCTTAGATCAGACTGATATTGTAATTCATAACTTGTAAAATGGTAATCTGTATTTGCGGGTAATGAAACTCCACCTGAACCTGTTGGGTCGAAATCACCAAATAAAAAAATAAAGCGATTGAACATTGTCGCGCTAAACTGAGTTTGATTATTCAATCTACTTTGCCATCGGCTAATAATCGTATAATCTGATGTTTTAAAATCTAATTCGGGTTTCCAAATTACAATAGGTATTACACTAAAGCTATGTTGATTAAAAGCTCCTTTTTTTGGCCAAAACAAGCGTTCAAATTGAGGGTTGATCTTAAAAATATCTGTACGTCTTATAAAACCAAGATCTGATCTAAAATTATCACCAATATATAAGCCACTTAAACGAATTCTGTACTTTCTAGTATTATATTGTGTTGAAATTCCTGTAGAAAAATCTTTTGTTCTAACGGTTGGTGAGAATGATTTATGAAAATAATACTTACCATTCCAAGTATTGTCTTTAGATGCCAAATTATAGTCTAGTCCTATTACACGATTGTATTGATTTTCATCTTCCAAAAAATCATAATTTTTTGTAGCTTGTTTGTTTACAAAGGTAAAACTCAAATTTGAGCGGCTAAATAATTTTTGTTGAATGGAAATTACCGAATTATTATTTGCTGCAATTTCGTTCGAAACATCTTCGGCTGTTTGCATATTGAGAATACCTAGCCTTAAATTATTCGTTAATTTTCCACTTAAACGAATTCCGGCAATAATATCATTTTCAATGGTATTCCCATCTAAATCTTTTGCAATTCCAATACGTCTAGAAAAGAAAGGTCTGGCATCTCTATTATTGCCAAAACTGGCAAATAAATCACTATTTTCAACAAAAAACTGTCTTCTTTCAGGCAATGCAATACTAAACCGAGTTAAATTAGTTATTTGCTGATCTACTTCTACTTGTGAAAAGTCCGGATTCGCAGTAAGGTCAAGATTCATACTATTGCCAATCGTCATTTTAACGTCACCACTAAGTCTAAAAAGTTTATCTTCTGTATCTTTTTCAAAATCTTTTATAATTCCTGTATTAATTGAAGGAATTATAGAAATAGGCGATTTAGATTTACCCAAAGGCTTTTCAAAGATCATATCACCCAAATAAGCCAGACTAAAAATAAATTGATTTTGAGGTATATTGATCCAAGTACTAGATTCATTATCTTGTGTATCAAATCGATAACTATTAAATCGCCATTTGATTTCACCTTCTCTGTATTTAAATGCCGAAAGAGGTATTTTCCATTCGGCAATATAATAACCATCATAAATTTTTGATTCACCAACCCATTTTGTATCCCAAGAAGTATCAAAACCTCTAATTTCAGTACCTCCACCAGAAATTAATGCTTCGCGTAAAACACCATACGGATTTGTACCAAAGAAAAATGCATTTGACCCATCATTAAAAGTATCGAAAATCAAACTTATATTATCATTTCCCCGAGCTCTAAAATCACGCCTTAAAGAAGGGATTATATAATTTTTACCAGAGGCATTTATTTTAATACCAACATACAAATTCTTATCATCAAATAACATTTTAATATCTGATTGTTGTTTAGCCTGAATAGAATCTGAAGGAAAATATTGCCAAAAGTCTTTAGCACTATCTGCTATATTCCAAACTGCTTCATCTAGTTGTGCATCGATTGTAATTGGAGTGTTGATATATTTTACTGTAAATTGCTTTTGTTGAGCAAACAGCTTAAAAGAAAAAAGAAAAAAGTAAAGAAGAAATATATTTCTAATCATTCCACAAATTGACTAGCATCAAATATAGAATATTTAAATGTGAAAATTTTCTTAATTTTTTGGTTTTTATCTTTATTCTTTGGTTTTCGTTTTGCTTGTTTAAGACTTTGATTCAACATCCATTCTAGTTGCCCATTGGTACTACGAAACTCATCAACAGCCTATTTTTCAATTGCTTTGAGCATATTTTCATTCTTTTTAAACATATTTTATACCTTAGCAAAAATTAAATAAAATGAAAGTAAAAATTTTGGTTGTTCTTACCGGATTATTAATCTCGTCAATAACGTTTGCAACAAATCCAGTTTGGGGACCTACCGGGCATAGAACAACGGGTAAAATTGCTGAAAATCACTTAACAAAAAGAGCAAAAAAGAAAATTGATAAGTTATTAAAAGGTGAGGGTTTAGCCTTTGTTTCTACCTATGGTGATGAAATTAAATCTGATAGAAAATACAGCAAGTTTTATACTTGGCATTATGTAAATATGCCATTAGATTCTCAATATGAAGATGCAGAAAAAAACCCAAAAGGTGATCTGGTTACCGGAATAAACACTTGTATTTCTATTCTTAAAAATAAAAATAGTTCTGATAAAGATAAAGCTTTTTACTTGCGTATGCTGGTACATTTAATTGGTGATCTACATCAACCTATGCATATAGGTAGAAAAGAAGATAAAGGCGGAAATACTATACAAGTACAATGGTTTGGTAAAGGCACCAATCTACATCGTGTTTGGGATGAAAATATGATTAAGCAATGGAATATGAGCTATTTAGAATTGGCAAATAATACTGAATATCTATCTAAAGCACAGGTAAAAGCAATACAAAAAGGGACAGTTGTTGATTGGGTTCATGATACGCATAAGCTCTCCAAAATAGCTTATGAATCTGTTAAAACAGGAGAAAACTTAAAATACCGTTATTCTTATGATCATTTCAGTACAGTTAGAAAACAGTTACAAAAAGGTGGTATTAGGTTGGCTAAATTGTTGAATGATATTTTTGGGTAATATCATTAAGGGAATAAGTCTAAAGTGGATAATAAGTAGAATTAGTTATTAGCTTTATTCAATTTTTTCAATATAACCTTTTTTTCATTTTCGGTATCTGCTAATTTTAAAGCTAGTTGAAGGTGTTCAATCTGTTTATTATTATTTTCTCCATCATATAATTCGGCAAGTAAGGTGTGATAGAGATGATTTTGGCTTAAATTAATCTTTAAAGTTTCTTTTATTGCTTTTTCTTTCCCTCTAGCCATTGCCAAAGCATAGGTTCTGTTTAATGCTGTGACCGGCGAATATTCTATCTGTATCAATTGATTATACAATTGAAGAATATTCTCCCACTTTTCTTTAATGTCAACATTAGTTCTAGTATGCCAAAACGCAATTAATGCCTCTAAATGATATTTAGTAATGACATTCCCTGCTGAAGATTGTTTTATATAAAATTCTCCTTTTTCTATCAGTTCAAAATTCCATTTTTCCTTGTCTTGATCATCATATAAAATGAGTTCTCCATCTTGATTCATTCTGGCTTCAAAACGAGATGAGTGAAAACAAAACAAAGACATTAAAGCGTTTACCTGTGGTTGGTTAGAAGGCTCATAGTTCAGTAACATATATAACAAACGCATAGATTCTATGCACACCTCCTTTTTTATGGTTTTTTCTGAAGTAGTTGAATAATAGCCTTCATTAAATAATAAATACAATACTGACAATACATTATTGAGTCTATTCATCAATTTGTCTTCAGAAGGAAAAGTCAAGTCAATTTTATTTTTTCGAAATGCCTCTTTTGCTCTATGCAATCTTTTATTAATTGTTGCCTTATTAGTAAGTAGCGCTTTAGAAATTTCTTCTATCCCAAAACCACACAGCACTCTTAAAGCAAATGTAATCTGTGCTTCTTTAGAAATAATGGGATTACAAACCGTAAATAACATTTGAAGCTGACTATCTTGAATATTATGTTCTGATAAATCTAAATCAAATTCTACTGTACTTTGCTTCTGATGTTTTAGTTCCGGAATTATTTTTTGAGTAAAAACTTGTTCTCTTTTAAAATGGTCTTTGACCTTATTTTTAGCAACTTTATAAAGCCAAGCAGTAGGATTATCAGGTACTCCCTTAATTCCCCAAGTTTCTGTTGCTTTTAGAAAAGTTTCACTTGTAATATCTTCTGCAAGTTGAATGTTTGAAAGTCCAAAAGTTTTACAAAGAACTGAAACAATCTTAGCAAATTCTGAACGAAATAAATGCGGTATTAGACTATTATCTTTCACCCAATCATACCCCGAATTGACTTAAATGATGGTCCAAATGTTTATAAAGCATATTATTCCACTCTTCTTTTGATAATTTCCCAAAAGAATGTGATTCCTTTCCATCAAAATGTTGTTCTCCTAATTCTTGTGTTCTGTTAATATAATCAACCAGCCGTTTCTTTTCTAATTCAAAATCCTTAGATTCTTTCATTAAAAATTGAGGTGCTGTTTTTCCGTTTTTTTGATAAGGTTTATTAGAAACGACCTTATTTTTAATTAAGTTTTTGAGTATGAATTTCAAAAATGCATTTGGCTTTGGATGTATATTCTCGTATACCATTTCATAACTAACATTACAATGTGCCAACATTTGATCTACGCTCATTTTTCCCCAGTTTGATTTTGTTTGAGGTGTTAATTTGTCAATTCTGTTTATTACTTCAGTTACCGTTTCTTGTTCGAATATATTATTTTTCATTATAATATGTTTTTAGAAGAGGTTGTCTAAAAAGTTAAATTTAAACAAATGTCGCTCTGAGTGAAATCAAAAAAATCTTATTTTAATTAACTAGAGTTTTCGACTGCACTCAAACTGACATAAAGTATTACTTTTTAGACAGCCTCAGTTTAATAGATTAAGAGTTTATTACCATTACATCTCTTACCTCAACTTTACCTCCTGAAGTTAATGTAGGGCAACCTTCTGATAAGCCAACAGCTTCACCAATATTTGCGGCTTTTACAATAATATAACCTCCAACAATTTCTTTTACTTCAGCATAAGGTCCATCGGTAACTGTTGCGTCAGAATGTACTGTTTTACCTTCAAAGCCTAAGGCA
This sequence comes from uncultured Flavobacteriaceae bacterium, assembly GCA_964463085.1. Lineage (GTDB taxonomy): Bacteria > Bacteroidota > Bacteroidia > Flavobacteriales > Flavobacteriaceae > Aureibaculum. Next base: position 23,977 of record CAYXAZ010000019.1, read on the forward strand.
TTGGTGGCTACAAATTTTCCTTGAGCTGCAATGCCACCAATCCAATCTTGCCATTGTTTGATCATCCCTTGCATTTGCTCAGGTGATGGTTTTGGTCTGTCTTTGTCATTTCTGAAAATCATCATAAATTCTTTCATAATTTTTAAATTTTAATTGTTTTATACTTCTATGACGATTGACTTATTTGAAATAGGACATATTTTCAATGAATAATATTTTATAACACCCCTAATGAGTTCTGCTCGGTATCTACGATGAAAACTTATTTTCATCTCAATAACCCTCAAGGGGGCAATAAATGGGATATACTATTTATTCTAAAGTTAAAATCAAATCATCTTGCATCACCATTACTCCAGGGGTTAATGTAACTGATTTTACTGTACCAGCTTTTACAGCTGTAACGGTGGTTTCCATTTTCATGGCCTCTATGATGAACAAAGGGTCATTTTCTTTAATTTCTTGTCCCTTTTTTACCAACACTTTATATAATGACCCTTGTAATGGTGCGCCAACTTGATCTGTATCTTCAGTATCAGCCTTAATAAATTCTACCTTCTTAATATCAAGTGCTTTATCTTTAACTTCTACATATCTGTTTTCACCATTGACTTTAAAAAATACCAATCTAATACCTTCTTCATTGGGGCTGCCTACCGAAAGTAGTTTTACTACAATGGTTTTACCGGGTTCTAATTCAATTAAGGCTTCCTCTCTTAATTTCATTCCGTAAAAGAAATTCTTTGTGGGTAATATTCCTAAATTTCCATATTTTTTATATTGTTCGTGTGCCTGTTCAAAGACTCTCGGGTACAGACTATACGACAAGAAATCTTCAAATTCAATATCACGAGTAAATCCCTTTTGAAATTTCTTTTGAAAATTTTGATATGCTTTGTCAAAGTCAATAGGTTCTAAATGTGCATTTGGTCTGTTTTTATAGGCTTTTTTATTTTTTAAAACAATCTTTTGTAATTTCTTAGGAAATCCTCCAACTGGCTGACCTAGATCTCCTTTAAAGAAATTAATGGTCGAGTCTGGAAAAGAAATTTCATCACCTCTTTTCATAACTTCCTCTGGTGTTAAATCGTTAGTAACCATAAAGATTGCCATATCTCCCACCACTTTTGAACTTGGTGTAACTTTTACCAAATTACCAAACATCGTATTTACCTGAGCATACATTTTTTTAACCTCATCAAATCGATCTCCTAAACCTAACGCAGTTGCTTGCGGACGTAAATTTGAATACTGTCCGCCTGGTATTTCATGTTGAAAGACTTCTGCTGTTCCTGATTTTAATCCAGATTCAAAAGGATAATATACCTCTCTGGTATCTTCCCAAAAATTAGAAAACTGATTCAATTTATCCGTATCAAAGACATGTGCTCGTTTTTGATATTTCATCATTTCTACTATGGAATTGAAATTAGGCTGTGATGTCAGTCCCGACAATCCGCCAAGGGCAACATCAACCACATCTACGCCAGCTTCAATCGCTTTTAAATAGGTAGCAGACTGTAACGAAGAAGTGTCATGTGTATGAAGATGAATTGGTAGTTTTATAGTACCCTTCAACGCACCAACCAATTCTGTTGCGGCATAAGGTGTCAAAAGACCAGCCATATCTTTAATAGCAATCATATGTGCTCCAGCATTTTCTAAATCTTTTGCTAATTGTGTATAGTAATTGAGGTTATATTTTGTCTGACTTGTATCCAAAATATCACCTGTATAACTCAGCGCAGCTTCGGCTATACCACCTGTCTTATTTCTAACATATTTGATACTTGGCTCCATTGCTTTTACCCAATTCAAGGAATCAAAAATTCTAAAAACATCAATACCGTTTTCCCAAGATTTTTCAACAAAACTCTCTATTAAGTTATCAGGATACGCCTTATACCCTACTCCATTTGAACCTCTCAATAACATCTGAAACAGAATATTTGGCATCACTTTACGAAGTTCCCTCAAACGTGTCCACGGACTTTCATGTAAAAATCGTAAGCAGACATCAAAGGTAGCGCCTCCCCACATTTCCATACTAAAAGTATTGGCATGGTTTTTAGCAAAACTTTCTGCAACTTTTAACATATCATAGGTTCGCATACGCGTTGCCAATAATGATTGATGCGCATCTCTAAAAGTAGTATCAGTATAATGTATTTTTTTTTCTTTTTTTAACCAATTACAAAACTTTTCAGGACCTAGTTCGGTCAGTAAATCTTTAGTTCCTTTTGGATATTCTGAGACATGATTATAGCTAGGTACTTTAGGATTTCTAAATACTTTAGCATCATCTTTAAATTTAACATCTGGATTACCATTTACAATAACCTCACCTAAATAGGCTGTAACTTTAGAAGTACGGTCTTGAGGTAGTTTTATCTTAAATAATGCAGGTGTATTTTGTATAAAGTTAACAGTAGCTTTTCCATTTATAAATGTTTTATGTTGAATCACATTTTGTAAAAAATGGATATTGGTTTTAACACCTCTGATACGAAATTCTTTTAAGGCACGAACCATTTTGCGGGTCGCTCCATCTAAGGTTCTTCCATGCGCAGAAACCTTTACCAACATAGAATCGAAAAACGGACTCACGCTATATGCCTGATAGATACTACCGGCATCTAAACGAATACCCATACCAGAAGCACTTCTATAAGTTGTTATCGTACCATAATCTGGCGTAAAATTATTTTCAGGATCTTCAGTTGTCAATCTACATTGTAAGGCAAAACCATAGGTTGCTAATGATTCTTGGTCGTATATTTTTATTTGTTTACTTGATAATTTATACCCTCCGGCAACAAATATTTGTGTTTTTACCAGATCTATACCTGTTACCATTTCAGTAACCGTATGTTCAACCTGAACGCGAGGGTTTACTTCAATAAAATACACATTATCAGCTGCATCAATTAAAAACTCAACGGTACCAATATTATTATAGCTTACCTCATTTGCAATTGCAATTGCATATTTGTATAAATTTTGTTTTACAATATCTGATACATTATGCGAAGGCGCTACCTCTACTACTTTTTGATGACGACGTTGTACCGAACAATCTCTTTCAAACAAATGGCGAATTGTACCGTGATTATCGGCTACTATTTGCACTTCAAGATGTTTAGGGTCTTCAACATACTTTTCTAAAAACATGGTGTCATCACCAAAAGCATTTAAAGATTCATTACGTGCTGAATCAAAATTGATCTCAAGGTCTTCTGATGTCCTTATAATACGCATACCTCTACCTCCACCTCCTGAAGCGGCTTTTAGCATTAAAGGGTAGCCAATATTATCAGCTTCAGACAAAGCAACTTTTAAAGAAGTCAACTTCTTTTTATTGCCTTCTATAACAGGAACCTTACATTTTATAGCTATTTTTTTAGCTGTGATCTTATCACCCAAAGCATCCATTACTTCCGGACTCGGACCTATAAAAATAATATCGTTTTCAGCACATCTACGGGCAAAATCAGAATTCTCAGATAAAAATCCATAACCGGGATGTATCGCATCTACACTTTTTGCTTTAGCTAAACCTATAATCTCATCAATATCTAAATAAGGTTTTAGCGGTTGGTTGTCTTTACCTATTTGATAGGATTCGTCCGCTTTATAACGATGTTGCGAATATCTATCTTCATAGGTATAAATAGCAACAGTTGCTATATTTAACTCAGTACATGCTCTTAAAATTCGTATTGCTATCTCTCCACGATTAGCAATCAGTACTTTTTTAATATTCATCTGTAATATTTATTGTTTTTATCGGTCAAATAATTCTGATATTTCGGGATCATTTTTATTTTATAATATAAGGATTCTCACTTTTATAATTTCTAATGATAAAATCTAAAGCGCTCTTCAATATATATCCCATATTGGATGCTTTTCTAAAATTCACATCTTTGGTTAGATCAAATAATCCTTTTTTTAATTGTTTGATCTTCTCAGGAGTTGAAATACTATCATTACACATACAATTTAGTAAATGATCTAATCTGTCTTGTCCGCTAGTCGCTCTCTTTGCTAATAAAGATCTTTCTTCTTGAATATATTGCTCAATAGACTCTTCTTGTAACAAATCTGTAGTCATATCTACAAGCTTATTATTCTCTTTTAAAAATTGAGGCTTGTATACTTTCGGATTCCCTTCAAAACTCTGCTGATCAAAATCCATAGCTCTAATTCGATATTGAATTCTGTCAAAGTCATGTGTCAACACCATTACATAATTATAAGAACGCATATCACCTAACAAACGAACAAAACATCTTTCATTGAACTTAACAAATTCTTTAGCAATTGCCATTTTATCCTGGTCAGAACAATTTTCTAAATCATCCTCAATAAAAACATCTCCCGGAATACCGGTAATATGTTCTTCAATCAACGTGTCTTTATGTACTAAAAAATTAATGTGATTTGGTGATAATAAATGTTCTAATTCCAATCCATAAATTCTGGAAGCATCTGCTTTTTTTACATATAAATAAATGTAATTATCATTTATAATATTACGTACTTTTATCCGAAATGGCTTGGAATTACCAAACGTGCAAAAATCAATACTGTCAATATTTAAATAAGGAAGTATAGTGTCACTCCCATCAGAGTGCAAAATGGTATATATCCTTTTTAAACTCAATTCAATTTCTTCGCGTTCATGTTCAGCAAAATAAGTACTTAACCAAAGTGTATCATTACCATCTTTATCATAAATTTCTACAGCTCCTTGAAAACGAAGTAGGTCATCATAATAGATAGGAATTTTTATATTTCTGCCATGTGCCGTGAGGTAATCTGACAACGATTTTGTTACAGGATAAGCAGGTTTTTTCTTTGAAATCAGCTTTTCATTCATCCATAAAAAAATATATTTCGAAAGATAGAATGATTTAAGCTGATAAACAAAAAACTTTCCAATAAGATATCCTACTAATACAGTTTTTAACACATTAAATATTTTTGTTATTATTTTAACTTCAAGGCAATAAAAATGAAGTACGTATATAAAGGTAAAATAAGGTTTTTTTCAGGGTGAAGATTTTCTGAAAAAAAATATTATATATTAAGTCTTAGTCATATCTTTGATTTAGATATTAATATGTTAAAATATATTTAACACTTTAGCGTTAAATGCATAACCCAAAAGCTTAATTAATATGAAAACCTTACGTTTTATAAACCTTTTGATCATAATTCTATATGTTGGTTTATCAACGAATGCAAACGCTCAATATGACCACGGCACATTACCGGAGGGCTTTGTTTATGCTAAAGAAGTAATTCCTAAGTTACGAACTGACTTGCGATATTATTCTTCTAATAACTTTGTTGGAGAACCTATAAATGGCTATATAAAACCTAAATGTATTTTGACCAAAGAAGCTACTGAAGCCCTGAAAAAAGTACAAGAAGAATTTGAAAGATTAGGTTTCGGATTATTAATTTTTGATGCTTACAGACCACAAACGGCTGTAAATCATTTTGTAAGATGGTCTAAAGACTCAACTGACACTAAGATGAAAAAACAATTTTATCCGAATGTAAATAAAAAAGACCTATTTAATGAAGGTTATATTGCTTCTAAATCAGGTCATAGTAGAGGAAGCACAGTAGATGTTACTATTGTTTCTTTAAGAACAGGACATATTTTAGATTTAGGCGGGGAGTATGATCTTTTTGATAAAAAATCGTGGATAAATTATAAAAATATCACTAAAAACCAACGGGCTATCAGATTAATGTTACAACGCCGTATGGTAAAACATGGTTTTAAACCTTATGAAAAAGAATGGTGGCATTTTACATTGGCTAAAGAACCTTATCCTAATAAATATTTTGATTTTCCTGTGGAATAAATCATAAAAATCGCTCAAATGGGCGGTTATGTTCGTTAAGACATCTGGTTTACAAAGTTATGTATGGTTACTATTATTTATAATTTAAAAAAAATCTAAAATTTATAAGTAAAGTAGTAACCAGTGATGCACAATCACTAGCTTTTAATCTAAATCATCAAATTCAACACATATTAAGCAAAATAAACGGTTGTAAACAATTAAAAAATAATCAAATTCTTAGAAGTACTCAATTACTGTTTCTCTAAAAAGAGTTTAAAGTGATAATCTTAAAAAGAATTTAAAGTCTTGTGCAACCATTACCATTGTTAACCATTGTTTTACTGCTTTATAAATTACTTACTTTACAAAGTGTTTTTTAAGCTAGATTTGTTGTACTGCCTTAAAACGTTACCCTAGTATTGGTATCTCATATTAAAGGAGAAGACGACTCAGACAAGGTCTAAATATTAAAAGAACAATCATTAAATCTTTATTGGGTTATTTATAATGGCCAAAAATACAATATCAGGGGTGTACCTATTGTAACAATAAGAATTTCCAATGGTAAACCCATTTTCCAATAATCAGAAAATCGATATCCTCCAGGCCCAAGTATAAGAGCATTGCACTGATGACCTATGGGTGTGAGAAAAGCACATGAAGCCCCAACGGCTACACTCATTAAGAATGGATCAATACTAACTCCAATAGATATTGCAATTTCAACTGCAATCGGTGCCATGATAAGAGCTGTTGCTACATTATTGATTATATCTGAAAGAGTCATGGTAATAATCATAATTAAAGCCAAAATAGACCAAGATGGTAAATTAGTAGTCATGCTTAACATAAAATCAGCTATTAATCCCGTGCTTTTTGTTGTTTGAAGTGCATTACTTACAGGGATCATGGCACCCAATAATACAATAATTGGCCAATCTATTTGTTGGTAAAGTTCACGAAGGGGGAGAATACCTGTAAAAACATACATTAAAACAGCCCCTATAAAAGCCAATGTGACGGGTAGAATACCGAAAATATTTAATACGATGGCAGAGCCGAAAATTAATAAAGCTAAACCTACTTTAGAATATATACCTACTTCTACATTTCTTTCTGCCAACGGTATAAGATCGAGAGAACTTATATTATCCTTGAGATTATCAACACTACCTTGTAGTAACAAAACATCTCCAACTTTAAAAATCATCTTTCCAAGACGTTTACGTATGGGCTCTCCCTGACGTGCTACAGCCATGAGAATCAACGTATTTGAAGTATGCTTATGAAAAAAATCTCGAGTTTGATTTTCTAATAGCGAACCCGGTGTTATCAGTACCTCCTTAAAAGTAGTATACATGTTTTTTAACCGATCTATGCGTTGGCGCATTATTTTTGTAAGTCGCAAACCATATTCGTCCATCATCACCTTCAGATCTACAGGATCAGATTTGATTTGAAATCGGTCTCCTTTCTTAATGATATGATCATTGTGGAGCAAGCGCATCGCTTCATCTTTGGATATTTGTCCAAATATGGTAAGCCTGTCTTTTGTAAAATTTTCTATTTCGCTTACCTGCAGCCCAATAAATTTGCATCCTTCAGGAATACGTATCTCGGTTATATATTCATCAATAGAAAAAAGAGATTCCGTTATAGATTTTTTATGAAGTGTTTTGGGTATCAACCGCCAACCAATTAAAGCAATAAATAATACGCCTATTAATGCTATTACTCCTCCTACCGGAGTGAAATCCAACATACTAAATACTTCAGGCTTAAATTGTTCAATATTTATATTTTGAGATGCAAAATATTTAGCCGCAGGAGAGGATGGGTCTTCCAATGCTCGTGCTTTCAAATCTATGAACTGTGTTTTACGGAAAGTAGAAATTATAATGTTAGGAGGTGTGCCAATCATGGTTATCATTCCCCCTAGAATACTAGCAAATGCTAGTGGCATTAGAATAATACTGGGTGATCGTTTTTGTTTTATGGAACTTTTGAGTGCTACTGGTAGCATTAAAGCGAGTGCGCCAACATTATTCATAATAGCCGAAAGAATCGCTACTACTCCACTCAAGCTAGTGATATGAGTAAGCTGATTTTTAGAAAAAGGAGCTATTTGGCGAGAAATCAAATCAACTACCCCAGAATTCCGTAGTGCCCTACTAATTATAAGTACCAAGGCTACAGTTATAACTGCTGGATGTGCAAAGCCAATGAATATATCAGACTCATCCATGATTAAATTTGATGTTTCTCCCCCAAGTATCTTGTCAGCAATGAATAAAGTACCTAAAGCAATAATCGAAACAATATCATATCGAAAACGTCCCCAAATAAAAAGGGAAAAAGTCATTACGATAATTAATAATATAACAATTTGATCAATGGTCATTTTTTTTAAAGTATAATTCCTTTCTTTCTAAATACCTATTTCATATTTATGTAATGGTGGCTAACGGGAGTTCGCGCACAAACTCAGTTTAGATTCAAATTTAGTAAATAAGAGTTATTGTTATGATTTCTAGAGAACTTTTATTTTGATCTTTTTAAGATTCTCTATGCAGTTTAGCAATAGAAAATACTTTAAACAGCTTAAAAAAGGCTCCATAGTATTGAAAAATATACGACTAAGCTTTTTAAGCTTAGTTTTTAATTCGTTCATGGTAAAGATTGAACTAATTCTTTTAAGGTTATAGCAAATCATCATTAGATTGACTTCAGAGAGTACATTTTGTTTCCCTTTCATTAAGGTATAAGTAAATCCCCATTGTCTTTTTAGAGTTCCGATCCCGATAGCTATCGGGAGATGTTCTGTAATTTGTTGTCTAAGTCTGTAATATTCCGTATTATTTTCTACTCTTTTTTGATTTTCTTCTAAAGCTTATTGATAATATAGAACGTTCAATAAAACGACCGTTCTTATTTCTGGTACATTGTTCACGTAAATTACATACTCTACAAGCTTTTTCTAAATCACGAGAAGATCGCAATTTATTTATAACCAAATAAAAAAAGTTTGAGTAAGTCAGAAGCTTTATAAGGAGGGCGCCCTTCAGATTGAAGTATGTTTTTAAACCGAGTTCATCGATGGGAAGTGCATCAACAAACCAATCTACTATACGCGCCCAAGAGTCTTGTGCTACATTAGACTCAAAGTCATCATGATGAGTTGTTCTCGGTCAAATCCTTGTATAAAAATCAGATAAGAATTACGCTAAAAAAAATACAAAATATTGATGAGTTATTCTAGAAAAATGTGTGGAAGTTTTTGCGTAGTCTGACGGTTGGTGTATGAGTAGTGGCGATGATAAAACACAACTTTTCGGGTTAGCACAAAAATACAAAAAAAGCACAAACCTTTGAGGGTTGCGCTTTCATAGCCATTACTTATACATTTTGTTGTGCGTTCGTTGTTTTGTAATCATTCCACCTTCTAACATATTCATCAAATAAGTATGGATACACAATCCAATATTTAAAGGGTTTTATTAGCCATATGTAATATTTTCCATACTTATTTCTATGTTTTACATAAGATGCCATTTGGATTACATAACAATCTTCATTTTGCTGTTTCCAAGAATAATGCATCAAGGTATGTTCCGTTGCATTTGAAATTTCGTTGATAGTTTCATTTTTCATTGAATAAACGGTTTGAAAATCGAAATAATTATCTGTTCGTAAGTCAATATCAAGTTCCGATAAATGTAAAAGTTTTTCTTTTTCATTCATTCGTTCAGCCAAACTTATTTCCTTACAGTTGGGTATTGGCAAATTATTTACATTTTTATCTAACCTGAAAATTTTACCAATTATTGCTCTAAATGAAAATAACATACCTGTAAGAGAAAAGTTAAAAACATTTTTTAGCGTTGGTTTTATAGCATATTTTCTAAACTTGTACAAACTATCATTTTCAGATACTTTAAAACATATAGGATATTCCCAAACGTCAAGAAGTTCAAAATCAGATGCTAACTTTTGAATAATCCACTTATCTTTTAAATGTTTTTCATTTGGGACTTTATACTTTGCCATTATTCAACTGATTATTTCTCTGAATAAACATATATATAGCGTGAGGCAACATAAGAAAAGTCATTCCTGAAAAAGGTATCATATAAACACCAATTAAGACAACTATTAAATATACCAAAATAAATTTTTTCGGTACTATTTTATTATTCTTTTCAATAAAATCTACCAGAATTCCAATGGGAATTATTAAAACACCAAAATATACAAACCAAAAAGAGGCAAAGTTTTCATAATTCATAATTCCGTTTAGCAATGGGAACTCGAAAAGACCTTCACTAATTTTAAAAAAGTAAGTTTTAGAAAATTCTAAAAATTGTTTTCCAAAAGCAAATGGTGATACACCTAACAAAAAATGTGCAATTCCTGTATAGATTAATATTTTTCCATTGATTAGTTTCATAATTTGATTGTTCTATTTGAAGTGCAAAAATACTTGATTTCTCAAAGTTATTTTTTGACCTATATCAAATTACGCTTTGGATGCTCTTATTCTGCTTAAAGTTTCCTGTGTTATTCCCAAAAAAGATGCAATATCTCCCAATGGTACTTTTAGTTCAATTTGTGGATATTGCTTTACTAAACTATTATAACGTTGCTTAACAGTTTTAAATTGAAGCGAAACAATTCTATGTCTAAACTGAACGATTACTTTTGATAAAATAACACGAAACAAATGTTCAAAATCGTGATGACTTTCACAGAGTAACTCCACATTATTTTTATCAGTTTCAAGGATTACACAATTCTCTAAAGTTTCAATAAAATGAAGACTGGGTTCGTCAGTTAGATAACTTGTACTTGAAGTAATAAATTCATTTTCAAATGTAAACCAATCAATAATTTTTTTGTCATTATTGATATAATATGCTTTTACAGAGCCTTTTATTATGTAAAACAATTTATGATTATGTTGCCCTTTCTTTACTAAAAGTTCTCCTTTTTTATACTCAAAAATCCTACTTTTGGTTTCCCAATTCTTAATTGTTGAGTTTTTAAGACTGCAATAATTCAATGTTATTTTCTTTGCTATTTCATTCAATTTTCAGTCTGTTTTTAATGACGCACAACGGTATAATAAAGTGCGTATGCACTTTATTTACATTATGTGTGTAAATTAGCTCTTTTTAATAAGAAAGCCAAAAAACCGTTTTTCTAATTAGAGAAACGGTTTTTCTTAACTATGAGATTCCTGCCTACGCAGGAATGACAACTATTTACTTCATAAGGTCAAAACTACGCTTGATAAAATTCGTCAGGTCTTCACCTTGCAATAAATTTTGAGATAGTTTTGCTAGATCTAAGGCTTGATTTACATATTCTTCACGTTTACCTTTTGCCTTCATTATTTTTTGCATCAAGTCATTATTGGTATTTACTACCAAATTATACATATCAGGAAAACCACCCATTCCCATCATTCCACCACCACCACCGGAAGCCTGCATTTCTTTCATTCTACGCATAAACTCCGGAATGGTAATGATAAACGGATTCGCCTTAGAATCTAACGCTTCTAATTGTACCGTATATTTTTCTTTAGGCACAATACCTTCAACAATTTCCTTTAACTTACCTTTTTCATCATCTGTCAATTTAGAGATTTGATCTTCATCTTTCTTGATTAGATTATCCATAAAATCAGCATCAACACGAGAAAATTTAATTGGTTGTTTTTTATCAGATAATTCAGAGTTCTCACCTTCTAACTTTTGGATCAAATGTGAAACTATAGGTGAATCTAAAAATAAAACTTCATAACCTTTCTCTTTTGCTTCTTGTATATAACTGTGCTGTTCATCTTTATTTGTTGCATATAACACTATTAAATTACCATCTTTATCTGTTTGAAGGTCTTTTGTTCTCTCTTTTAGTTCTTCAAAGGTAAAATAGGTATCATCAACTGTTGGGTACAATGCAAATTTCTGCGCTTTTTCAAAGAATTTTGGCTCAGAAAGCATTCCGTATTCAATGACTATTTTAATATCGTTCCATGTTTTTTCAAATTCGGCTCTGTCTTTTTTAAATAATGATTGCAATTTATCGCCAACTTTTTTAGTGATATATGATGCAATTTTTTTAACCGATCCATCTGCTTGTAAATAACTACGAGAAACATTTAAAGGAATATCAGGTGAATCGATCACACCACGGAGCATTTGTAAAAATTCAGGAACTATACCTTCAACATTATCAGTTACAAATACCTGATTTTGATATAATTGAATTCTATCTTTTTGAAGATCTAAATTGTTAGTCAACTTAGGGAAATATAAAATACCGGTTAAATTAAACGGATAGTCAACATTCAAATGAATATTAAATAAAGGCTCTTCAAACTGCATAGGATATAATTCTCTATAAAAAGAATTATAATCTTCTTTCTTTAAATTTGAAGGTTGTTTTGTCCAAGCCGGATTCGGATTATTAATGATATCATCAACCGCAATCATTTTTTGATCTTCGGTTGTCTCTTTACCATCTTTGTCCTTAGTCGTTTTTGGTGTATGTTTTGGATCATTAATTTCTTTGGTTCCAAACTTAATCGGAATCGGCATAAACTTATTATACTTTAACAAAAGTTCACGTATCTTACTTTCTTCTAAAAACTCTTTAGAATCATCATCAATGTGCAATACGATCTCTGTACCTCTATCTTTTTTATCAGATTGAACAAGACTGAATTCCGGCGATCCATCACAGGACCAATGCACAGCTTTGCTTCCTTTTTTATACGATTTGGTAATAATCTCAACTTCTTTGGCAACCATAAAAGAAGAGTAAAAGCCAAGCCCGAAATGACCTATAATACCGGCATCATCAGCTTTTTTATCTTTAAACTTTTCTAAAAAATCTTCTGCCCCTGAAAAAGCAATTTCGTTGATATATTTTTTTACTTCTTCTTCGGTCATACCAATACCGTTATCAATAATGCTAATTGTTTTAGCATCTTTATCAATCTTTACTTCTAATTGTAAATTGTCTATTTTTCCTTTGTATTCTCCTACTGAAGCTAAATGTTTTAACTTTAATGAAGCATCCGTTGCGTTTGAAATCAATTCTCGTAAAAAGATCTCATGATCAGAATACAAGAATTTTTTTATTAGTGGAAATATGTTTTCAACCGAGACATTGATTGTTCCTTTAGCCATAATATAAATTTTTATTTGTCATTCCCGTGAATCCCGATAGTTACCGGGAGAGAATCTGATTAATTTTAGTTAAATTTCTATATAAATGTACTTGTCAACAAAAATGCCAAAAATATTTAAAATGACAAGATGGCAGAAGTCTATCCTTCCCGAAGCTTCAAGGCAAATAATAAATTCCAAAATTTCGCGAACTAAAGATCATTTAACCTCCTTTAAGTTAATTTAAGCCTAAAATTTACTATTCTATGCATAATAAATTATCTATATTTGAAAGCATTAAACAATTAGAAAGAAGATGTATAATTCAAAAATTACCGGTTTAGGATATTATGTACCTGATAATGTTGTTACTAATGATGATCTATCCGAATTAATGGATACCAATGATGAATGGATTCAAGAGCGCACAGGTATCAAAGAACGCCATTGGATTCCTGATGGCAGTGAAGATTCTTCTGCCATTATGGGTGTAAAAGCTGCAAAAATTGCTATTGAACGTGCCGGTCTAAGCAAAGATGATATTGATTTTATTGTATTTGCTACTTTGAGTCCTGATTATTTTTTTCCCGGTTGCGGTGTTCAGGTTCAAGATATGTTAGATATGCCTACGATAGGTGCCATTGATATTCGTAATCAATGCTCCGGGTTTATATATGCTCTTTCTACCGCTGATCAGTTTATAAAAACCGGTATGTATAAAAATATATTGGTAATTGGTGCCGAATTTCATTCAAATGGATTAGACAAAACTACTCGTGGTCGTGGCGTTTCTGTAATTTTTGGCGATGGTGCCGGTGCTTGTATACTTTCAAGAGAAGAAGATAATAATAAAGGTATTTTATCATCGCACTTACATAGTGAAGGTAAACATGCTGACAAACTAATTGTTGCCTCACCAAGTATCAAAAATTGGGTACCTGAAATTATTAACTCTAACGGAAAAGATATTTCCTATTTTCCTTATATGGATGGCACATTTGTTTTTAAAAATGCTATCGTTCGATTTAGTGAAGTTATTATGGAAGGTTTAGAAGCTAATAATTTGCAAGTTTCCGATATTGATATGTTTATTCCACATCAAGCAAATCTACGTATCTCACAATTTGTGCAAAAAAAGTTTGGTTTAAAAGATGATCAAGTTTACAACAATATAATGAAATACGGTAATACTACAGCTGCATCCATCATTATTGCCTTGACCGAAGCTTGGGAAAATGGTAATATAAAGGACAATGATCTTGTAGTACTTGCTGCTTTTGGTAGTGGTTTTACTTGGGGAAGTGTGATTATAAGATGGTAATTATTTAAAAAGTCGGAAGTCAGAAGTTTGAAGACCGAAGTATTAAACTATTAGCTACAATATAAAAAGGATATATTCTAAATTAATAATCTAAACCGGTAATATATTTAAAAAAGTCGGAAGTCAGAAGACCGAAGTAAAATTAATAAAGATGCCCCTAATAATCTAAACTAGTAATATAACCTAATTTAGTCTTCCAAATATCTAATTGTTTATTGTGCCTTTCAATATTATCACGAACATTTTTTAATAGCGGATTATCATCTGAAGCATTAGAAATAAAACTAATATTATTCTCTAGTTGTTGAATTTCCCTCGTAGTTTCATCAATCTTTTTTCTAACAAATAATTGCTCGCTATCTATCTTACGTAAATTATTATTAGATAGATAATTATTGATAATATTTTTAAATTTTAACATAGAAATTTCTTTCTCGTCTAAATTTAACTTACCGTATAAAGCATTTAATGTCTTGTTAAATTTCACATCAATATGACGCATATTACTAGGCAAACTACCCAACTTATGCCAATCATCAACATATGAGCTAACGACTTCCATTGTTAAGGCCTCATCTTTATTAGCCTGACCTTTAAGATTTTCAAGTAGTTCTTTCTTCTTACTGAATGCTTCAACTTGTTCTTTATTAGCCTCATCTTGTACACCATGCAATCTGTCAAAATAATGGTTACAGGTATCTTTAAAACGTTTCCAAATTTTATCAGAAAATTTTCTTGGCACATGACCTATGGTTTTCCACTCTGCTTGGATTTGTTTCATTAGATCGGTAGTAGTATCCCAATCATCACTATCTTTTAAAGATTCGGCTTTTTCAACAAGTGCATTTTTTTTATTGAGGTTCTCTTGTTGGTCACTTTTTATACTTTTATAAAAAACATTCTTAATTTTATTAAAATTTCGTGTAGCACTTTTAAATTCATCCCAAATCTTATCGTTCATGTTTCTTGGCACTCTACCAATCTTAAAAAATTCTTGACGCAATGCTTCTAATTCTTTTATTTTTTGTTGCCAAACTCTATGAGAATCTATCTTATCAGTAATTAAATTAGAAATCTTATCAATTACTTCTCTCTTTATAACAATATTATCTTCATATTTTGATTCTAGTGTTTTCTGTAATTCATGTCTTTTCCCATGAATTTTTTTTGTGGCATTACTAAAGCGCTCCCAAATCTCCTCCCGATGTTCTCTACCTACCGGACCAATATCTTCTTTCCATAACCTATGCAGTTCTTGTAATTCTTTAAAAGCCTTATTTAGGTCATTATCTTCTGCTAATTCTTCTGCTTTTTCAACCAATTTCAACTTTTCTTCTAAATTGTGTTTGAAATCTAAATCTCTAAGGTCATTGCTCAGGTGTAATAAATCGTAAAAACGTTCAACATGGTGATGATAGGTACGCCAAGTATCATTATATTTTGTCCTTGGTATATTGCCAATCGTTCTCCATTTATCTTGTAAACCTCTAAATTGATTATACATGGTCGAAGGTTCAGCATTATCAATTAAATGCTTTAATTCTTCTATGAGCGTCAGTCGTTTTGCTAAATTTTCTTTTTGCTCTTCTTCTATTTGTTTATAATGGTTTTGTCTTTTTGTTTTAAATTCAAAAAGTAAGTCATTATAAACCGATTTTATCGGATTGGAATAATGAAAATCAATTTCATTACCGCCTTCAGCTAAAAAAGCTTCCTTTTTTTCTTTTAATAATTCACCAAATTTTTGATTAAAACTAAGTTTGATGTTTTCTATATCATTCTTGATATTTTGAATAGCACCATGTTTTAATAGTTTTTGGAATTCTTTAACGAGTTGTTCTAAATCTAACTTATTATAATCAACTTTTTCTTCAATCTTTTTTTTAACAATTACTACTTCTTCTTCAGTTACATCCTTGTCGGCATCCTTATCTTCAACATCTGTAGCTTCTTCAATCTCAGTTTTTTCCTCAGTAGTTTTTTCTTCGACAACGGCTTTTTCTTCGACAGCAACCTCTTCCTCAATTACAAGCTCTTCCTCAGCCATTACCTCTTCAACAGTAGCTTTTTCCTTATCAGTTATCTTTTCTTCTTCAATAACTTTTTTCTCTACATCTACTACTTCATCAGCAATCTCATTTTCAGAGTTCACTTCTTCTTTTGAATCAGTTTCAATAGTATTCTTTTCGTTTAATTCAGGAGTATCAGCTTCAGAAGTTGAATTTGATGTGGAGTCTTCGGTAAGGTTTTCCGAATTTAAGTTGTCTATATTCTCGTCTAACATCTTGATAAATGTTTAAGGTTCTTCTTTCAATAAACATCTATTGAAAGCTACTAACAGTATTTACAATACAAAAGTACTTATAAAATATAAGATGATATAATTTATATTTGGTTGCGTCTGATTTGCTGAATTATTCATTCCAAATTTCCCAAGACTTTTCTGCTTGTAGTTCTAGCATACTCAATCCGTTACAAATCGTTGCACCTCTTTTTTCTCCTTTAGAGAGAAATTTTGTTTTAGCAGGATTGTATATAAGGTCGTATAACAAATGTCTATCTGTAATAGCTTGATAAGGAATATTTGGGCAATTATCTACGTCAGGATATGTCCCCAACGGTGTACAATTAATAATGATGGAATATTCTTTTAAGGTTTCTTTAGTAAGATCTTTATATTGAATTTGATTTTTAACAGGATTTCTTGATACTACTAAGTAATCAATAGAAAGTTTTTTCAATACAAAAACCACTGCTTTAGAGGCACCACCTGTACCTAAAACCAATGTTTTTGTGTGATGATCTTTCAAAAGAGGTTTTAATGATTCTTCAAACCCATATGCATCTGTATTAAATCCTTTTAATTTATTATTAGTGATCTTGATAGTATTTACTGCTCCTATTTTAGCTGCGTCTTCATCAATTTCATCTAAAAGATCTAGCACTTGCTCTTTGTACGGTATGGTTACATTCAATCCTTTAACTCCGTTAGCAATAATTTCAGGAAACTCATTGATATTTTGAATATCAAAATTGAAGTACTTATAATTATCTAATTCAAGTGCTACAAACTTTTTCGTAAAATAATTTTTAGAAAAAGAATAGGAAATATTCTTACCTAACAATCCGAATTTATGCATCTTTTTTAGATTTTCTTCCATAATAGTCTATCCATAATAAAACTCCTATTCCTAATAAAATAAAAGCAATCGCTGTCCAAGTTTGAAGATCAGAAACATCAGGCAAATAACGTTTATAATTTTCTACAACCTTTTGCCCGGTTGAATCTAATAGATACTTACCATTTTCAAATTTATAAATTTCTCTTTTCCATGGCCATACGATTCCTAAAGAACCACTGATAAAACCAATGATCAATGCAGTAACCAATTGATGCCAACGCTTTAAAACATAGCCTAAAATTTGAGATGTGACTACCAATCCAAATGCAGAACCAGCCCCGAATGAAGCTACTATTTTTAAATATCGAACCCGAACCGAGTCTTGTAAAAAATCGAAATTACCAGAAAAAATATCTATAATGGTTTTGTATAACATGTTTACTGAATCAACCAAGAGCAGTACATAATTACCCAGCAAAATCAATATAAATGAACCTGATAATCCCGGCAAGGTCATCCCGGATACTCCTATAATTCCACAAAAGAAAACAAACCACAAATTGTCATTTTCCTTAGCTGGACTCATAAAACTAATAGCAACTCCTAAGCTAATACCAACCACAATACCGATAATATTTTTAAAGCTCCAATTATTAAACTGTTTACTGATATAATAAATAGAACCGAAAATCATTCCAAAAAAAGTACTCCAAACATACAATTCATAATTCCTGATCAAATAATCTAACAGTAGAGATACACTGAAGTAACTAAAAATACTACCGCCAAAGATCAACAATAAGAATTGCGCATTTGTATATTGAAAGAAACTTTTAAACCTGCCATTCAACAATAATTTAAAAGCCTTACCATTTACCTTTTGCAGAGAATAGATCAATTCTTCATAAAAACCGATAACAAATGCCACTGTACCACCGGAAACCCCTGGTACTTTATTTGCGCCACCCATGGCCAATCCTTTTATAAAAAGGAAGAATTTATCAGTAAAGGTACGCTCTTTAGGCATTTTTTTAATTTATTTTTATCGTTGCTGATTTTTCTAACAGTACAATCACTAAAAAACCTATTATTGCTAAAAGAATAGCCCATAATAATTCCGGATCACCTTCGAAAGCAAATGGAGATATACTTTTCTCACTAAATGGCACTTTTACACCGTGTGAATTAGTACGCCATGTTAAAACCTCTTTCCAAGGCCAAATCTTATTTAAAGAACCCAAAATAAACCCTGTTAAGACAGCTAATGTTAAGGTATGGTATTTATCAAACAACCATTTCAACAGGCGAGAGAAGGTTAATAAGCCTACAACTGCACCTGAAATTAATAAAAAGATAGATTTAAAATCCCAATTATTTAAGGCATCTAAAGCCGGTTTATAGGCTCCTAAAATTAATAAGATAAAGCCTCCTGAAATTCCGGGTAAGATCATTGCACAAATAGCCAAACTACCAGCAATAAATAAAAACCAATTCGAGGTGTAATTTCCTGCCATTGGTGGTAAAATAGTTATATAATAACCAATTGCTGTTCCTATAAGAAGCATAAATACGGTTATAAAATTCCATTTTTTAATTTGTTTTGCCACGAAAATAACACTCGCTATTACCAAACCAAAAAAGAAAGACCAAACTAATATAGGTTCATTTTCTAACAACCATCTAATCAATCTTGCAAAAGAAACAATACTGAGACCTATTCCTAATACTAGTGAAAGTAAAAAATTGCCGTTTATAGACTTCCACATTGCTTTAAAATCTTCTGATCTCAAAATCTTTAATGCATTGAAATTAACAGCATTGATACTCTCTAACAATTCTTCATAAATACCCGAAATAAAAGCAATTGTTCCTCCAGAAACACCCGGTACAACATCGGCTGCACCCATTGCTAATCCTTTAAGAGAGATTATTAGATACTCTTTAAAACTTCTTTGCATAGATTGAATTTTGAAGTTCAAAGATAGATAAATAGAATGATTAAAAACAGGCTTGAAGCTAGAAGACCGAAGAAGGAAGTTTTATAATTGAAACCTGAGTTCGACCTAATATTTGTTTACAGTTTGAATGAATTTTTATTCAATT